>NZ_JBZYCU010000016.1:0-52116 GCF_058933875.1 Streptococcus sp. STC1396
AGCGCCATAGAGCCCTACGACTTTACAAGACACCACTACTTTAACATAAAGAAAAAGTAGTGAGTACTCTCTCCCGTCGGAGATTTCTTCACTACTAATCTTAGTATGTTTGTCAACTGTAGTGGGTGGCAGTGAGGGAAATCAGTCTTAGCTAGCAAAAATCAAACCGCAAAAAAAGCCATCCCGATTTCTCGAAAATGGCTTTGTATCAACATTCTTTGTAATGTCAATACGGTTCTTATTTGAGACCGTATTTTTTGTTGAAACGATCCACACGTCCATCTGCTTGAGTGAACTTTTGACGTCCAGTGTAGAATGGGTGTGAGTCTGATGAAATTTCGACACGGATCAATGGGTAAGTTTCGCCTTCGAATTCAACAGTTTCGTTAGAACGCTTAGTTGAACCGCTAAGGAACTTGTAGCCAGTAGTAGTGTCCATGAATACAACTGGGCGGTATTCTGGGTGAATGTCTTTTCTCATTTTTAAAAAATCCTTTCTGCCATGGTCTCTTTGCGAGCCATAGATTCGTTACTTTGATAGTTTATCAAATTATGCTCCATTTGACAAGCCTTTTGGATGATTTTCTTACTTTTTTGCAGTTTCCTTTAATTTTTGGTAAATCAATTCTACTTCGTCTTTTGAAAAGGCCTTGGCGCCGCTGGCAAGTGGGTGGCCACCGCCGTGGTGTTGCTTAGCAATCTCATTGATTGGGGTGAACTTACTGCGCATGCGGACACGGTAATGTCCATCCGATTGCTCGACAAAAATTGCCCACATCCGAACATCTTCGATACGTCCAGGGGCAGCTACGATAGCTGAGGTATCTGCATCTGTCAGGTGATTGTCTTGTAGTAGTTGCTGTGATAGGATAATCCGCGCAGCACCATTTTCATCGATTTCCAAATTATCATAAACATAGCCTTGTAGTTTGGCAACTCGATAAGTGATGGAATCCATTTTACGGGAGAGCTCTGAAAAATTAAAGGGATATTGACGGAGTTTTGCAGCTACTTCAAATGTGCGGGAACTGGTAGCTGGATAAAGGAATCGTCCTGTGTCACCGACAATTCCAGCATAGAGGAGCTTAGCGATATAGTCATTTACCTCTAAGCGGTTTTCAAAGGCGAAAAGAGCGATAATCTCGCTGGCGCTGCTGGAAGCTGTATCGACCAGACGAAGATCTCCGTAAGCATCATCGTTGGGGTGATGGTCAATTTTAATCAAGAAGTCCCCCTTATTGTAGCGCTGATCATCAATACGGGGCGTGTTAGCCGTATCACAAACGATTACAAGGGCCTGTTCATAGTCAGCATCTGTCACTTGATCCATCTTGGCCAGCCAGGTAAGGGTTGGCTCGTCGTAACCAGCTACTTTGATAGATTTTTCTGGGAAGTTGAGCTGGAGGAGTTTCTGCAGACCGACCTGACTGCCAATAGCATCTGGATCAGGCCGCACATGACGATGGATGACGATTTTATCGTATTCCTTGATTTTCTTCAAAATTTTGTTGTAGGTATTCATAGCTAACCTCGTAGACTTTCTCTATTTATTATAGCATAAGATTTTTTATTTTTAAAATAAAAAAGATGTGTTATAATGAATGAAGATTAGAATTTGGAGGAAACTATGACCTTAGCGAAAATTGTATTTGCCAGCATGACTGGAAACACCGAAGAAATTGCCGATATTGTGGCGGATAAGCTAAGAGAACTGGATGTAGAAGTTGAAGTGGATGAGTGTACCACTGTCGATGCAGAAGATTTCTTGGAAGCAGATATTACGATTGTAGCGACCTATACTTATGGTGACGGCGAGCTGCCTGATGAGATTATGGACTTCTATGAAGACTTGTCTGGACTAGATTTGTCTGGTAAGGTCTATGGAGTGGTCGGTTCAGGCGATACTTTCTATGATGAATTCTGTAAAGCTGTAGATGATTTTGATGCAGTTTTTGCTGGCACAGGTGCTGAAAAAGGTGCGGAAAGTGTCAAAGTGGATTTGTCAGCTGAGGAGGAAGACATTGAGCGTCTGGAAGCTTTTGCGGAAGAGTTGGTTAATAAAGTTTAAAATGATAAATATGGGAAGCGGCTACGGCCGTTTTTGTTTTGCACAACTCTTATTTTCTGACAATTCTCATGATTAGGAGTATAATATAGGTAAGCGCTATCCATAGTACAAAGGAGGACCCTCTATGAAAGAACGCGACTATGCCTTTGGCTTTCATGATGATGTTAAGCCGCTCTTTTCAACTGGTAAAGGTCTGACCGAAGAAGTAGTTCGAGAAATCTCAGAAATCAAGAATGAACCTCAGTGGATGCTGGACTATCGTCTGCACTCCTTGGAACTCTTTCATAAGCTACCCATGCCCGACTTTGGCCCTGATTTGTCAGGTATTCGTTTTGATGACATTATCTATTATCAAAAGCTGACCGGAGAGAGAGCTCGCAGCTGGGATGAAGTGCCAGATGAGATTAAGAAAACCTTTGAACGTTTAGGTATTCCTCAGGCTGAAAGGGAGTTCCTATCTGGTGCAGTGGCCCAGTATGAGTCGGAAGTGGTTTACCACAATATGAAGGAGGAGATTGCCAAGCAAGGCATTATCTTCACTGATACGGACACAGCTGTTCAGGAATATCCAGACTTGGTCAAGCAATATTTTGGGACAGTGGTTTCAAATGCAGAACATAAGTTTGCTGCTTTAAATGGAGCTGTTTGGTCGGGCGGCACCTTTATATATGTGCCCAAGAATGTTCAGTGCCAAATTCCTGTTCAGACCTATTTTCGTATCAATAGTGAAAATGCTGGCCAGTTTGAGCGCTCCTTGATGATTATCGAGGAGGGATCATCTATCCAGTATATCGAGGGTTGCACAGCACCGACTTATACGACCAACAGTCTGCATGCTGCGACAGTCGAAATCATTGTCAAAAAGGACGCTTTTTTCCGTTATACGACCATTCAAAACTGGTCGGACAATGTCTATAATCTCGTAACGGAGCGGGGCATTGTCGAAGAAGGCGGCACCTTGGAGTGGATTGATGGTAACTTAGGCAGTAAGGTCAATATGAAATATCCTTGCAGTATTCTCAATGGTCGAAATGCAAGAACTTCTGTCCTTTCCATGTCTTTTGCAAACTACGGTCAGCATTTGGATGCGGGCTGCAAGGTCTTTCACAATGCCCCTAAGACATCCAGTACCTTGATTTCCAAATCAGTGGCCAAGGATGGCGGCAAGACGGACTATCGTGGTCAAGTTCGCTTTGGCAAGAATAGTGCTGGCTCCAAATCTCATATCGAGTGTGATACCATTCTCATGGACGGCGAGTCCAGCTCTGACACCATTCCTTTTAATGAAATCCATAATTCCAATGTTACTTTAGAACACGAAGCCAAAGTCTCCAAAGTGTCGGAAGATCAACTCTATTACCTGATGAGCCGAGGTATCAGTGAAGAAGAAGCCACGGCTATGATTATCAACGGATTTATGGAACCTATCACCAAAGAACTGCCTATGGAATATGCTGTTGAACTCAACCAACTCATCAACATGAGTATGGAAGGCTCAGTTGGTTAAAAAGGTTCGGGGAACCTTTTTAATCTGTAGATAGGGACTCGCCTTTGCGAGTTCCCCTTAATCTAAGGTCCGGGGGACTGTTTTAGGTTGTGGATAAGCGCTCGGTTAAGCGAGTGCTCTTTAATAAGGTTCGGGGAACCTTTTTAATCTGTAGATAGGGACTCGCCTTTGCGAGTTCCCCTTAATCTAAGGTCTGGGAGACTATTTTAGGCTGTAGATAAAAACTCGTTTTAATTAAGGTCCAGAGAACCTTTTTAATCTGTAGATAAGAAAACCGATAGTAGTCGGTTTACCTTGAGATAAGCCTAACGGGTATTTTTAGGTTGTGGATAAAAACTCGCTTCTGCGAAGTTCCCTTTAATCTAAGTTCTGTGAGCCTGTTTTAGGTTGCGTATGGGAGGCAAAATCAAGTGAGATAATAGGAATTTTCAATTATTTGACCTTGCTGTTAATTTGGAGTAATGCTAGAACATTTTCCTAATTTTTGATATGATAGATAGAACACAAGGAGGAAGCTGATGAATTTAGAAGAAATTAGACAGGAAATTGACCGAGTGGACGATGCCCTAGTTGCCTTGCTGGAAAAGCGCATGAATCTAGTTGGACAAGTAGTGGATTTTAAAAAATCGACTGGAAAGGCTGTTTTGGATAATAAGCGCGAAGAAGTGATTGTTTCTAGGGTTGCGGATAAAGTGGAAAACAAGGACTACCAAGCAGCCATCGTTGCGACCTTTTCAGATATTCTGAAACATTCTCGTACCTTTCAGAAGCAGCAAATCAGATGAAGGAGATAAAAAACTCACTGGCTATTTTCTTGGCAGCCATGCTAGGCGGCTGGCTTCGATATCAGGCTTCTTTATTGATTACATTTACAGGGCATTTTCCACTGGCCACGCTTTTAGTCAACTATTTAGGAACCTTCCTACTAATCTATTTGATTAAAGGTTATTTAACAAGCAAGCAGGTTACCAAACGTTTGCTCCTAGCTTTGTCGACAGGATTTTGTGGCGGCTTGACGACTTTTTCGGGTCTTCTTTTAGACTCACTCAAATTGCTGGATTTAGGCCGTTATCCGGAATTATTCGTGTATTTATCCTTGAGTATCGGCGGCAGCCTTTGCATTGCTTTATGGGCTGGAAGGAAGGTGGCCGCATGATTTGGTTTTTGCTCGTTGCTTGCGGTCTAGGAGCTCTTGTCCGTTACTTTTTTTCTAAGGTCAATAGCAGAGCTGCTCTGCCAGCAGGCACCTTGATGGCTAATGTACTGGGAGCTTTTTTGATTGGATATTTTTATAATCATATCCAAGATAAGCAACTGTATAGCATTTTGGCAACAGGTTTCTGTGGCGGTTTAACAACTCTTTCCACCTTTAATGCTGAATTAGCAGAGCTGTTTTCAGATAAGAAGAAATTTAGCCTCTATCTGATGCTGACCTACCTTTTAGGATTTTTGGCGATTCTTTTAGGAATTTTCATCTAAAAATCTTTACATTTTTTAAAATTTTGATATAATATACTTTGTGCCTAATGGAAGCACAAAAAAAACGGCTAATCCGCTGCGGTCCAGAACCTTAAGATTAGTAAGATAGGAGTAGAAAAATGAATCCATTAATCCAAAGCTTGACTGAAGGTCAACTTCGTACTGATATCCCTGCATTCCGTCCTGGTGACACTGTCCGCGTTCACGCGAAAGTTGTCGAAGGAACTCGCGAACGTATCCAGATCTTTGAAGGTGTGGTTATCTCTCGTAAGGGTGCTGGCATCTCAGAAAACTACACAGTTCGTAAGATTTCTAACGGTGTAGGTGTTGAACGTACTTTCCCAATCCACACACCACGTGTTGATAAGATTGAAGTCGTTCGTTACGGTAAAGTTCGTCGTGCTAAATTGTACTACCTTCGTGCATTGCAAGGTAAGGCAGCGCGTATCAAAGAAATCCGTCGCTAATTTTAGAAATGACTCTGTCACTTGGCAGAGTTTTTCTCTAGTCCCCTTAGTTCAATGGATATAACAACTCCCTCCTAAGGAGTAGTTGCTGGTTCGATTCCGGCAGGGGACATATGTTATATTTAAATAACCCTTGAAAACACTGGATTTTCAAGGGTTTTTAGTATCTAGGCCCCAAATCTGCTCCAAAAGTTTCAAAAATTTTTCTTACTCGATTATGATTTTTTCTTTTTGTTGTTCTAACTGATGGATGTAGACTTCTAAAAGCTCAAAACAGACTGACATATCGAAAACTAGAAAGATAATGAAAGCGAGCTGTATACAGTTGGTCGCGGAATCCTTAATGCCTCACTTTTTGCGAAAAAATTGAAGAGGAGCGTAGACAAGTGGGTGTTCATCAAATCAGTCTAGAACAGCTACAACAAGCTCATTTTCTTCTGGTATTAGTGGAAGTCTTCAGTCGAAAGGAGTCAGATGGCCTGCCGTCATTACCGAGTAACGAGAGTAATATCAGTCTTTATAACTGCAGATATGGAGATATAGAAGAATGAGAAATGAGTGCTACAGCAAATACTGTAGCGTTTTTTAGTAGAAAGTAACAAAAATCCTCATTATCTATTGAATTTTTGAATGTTTAAGTTTACAATGATATTAATATAGTGTTCTAAATATGTTCCTATGAAGATTATCAGTGGATTTTTATTAAAGCCAAATACTTATAGTATAGCTGATTAGTAATGTCTTTATTTATATGGTCACTTTGATAAAGGATTCGTTTCCTAGGACTACTATATTATACTTTTAAATATTCTGTCTATAATCTTTCAGAAATTATTTTTTCTAAAAAATGAAAGCGCTTTAATTTCTGGGCGATTTAATCTAAATTAGAAATTTAAGGTTGGATTATTTTCCCAACATTAACACTAAATGAAATGAGGATAAAAATGATAAAAGCTCATTATAATCGTGATACGAACGAAATGCAATCGCTAAAAATACATTTAACGAATGTTGCTGAAAGTGGAAGAAAAGAAGCGGAATCTTTAGGACAGGGTGATGTACTTTTTTTACTAGGCTTATATCATGACTTAGGTAAGGCAAATAAAGCTTTTCAAGATAAATTGGAAATGCACCCTAACAAGCATGTTGATCATTCATCTGCTGGAGCTATCTATCTCTTTCAGAATATACAAGCTTGTTTAAAAAAATCAAGTGTTCCGTTAGCAGACAGGGTACTTTTTCAAGAGATCAGTGCCTATGTCATTTCAGCTCACCACGGTATGTATGACATTCCTCTGCAAGATGAAGGTGTTCAAGCAGAGCAATTTGCATTCAATAAATTAAGGCATAGAATGATAGAATGCATGAAGAATGATTCTTACCAAGAAGATATTCTACCTTTTGCTCAAGAATTGGAAGATAAATTAAATGATTATGGTTACAAAGATTTAAACGATTTAATCGAAAAAGCATTTGCAAATTACCAGCAAGCCTGGCCTAAACTTAGTTGGTCTGATGAAAGTGAGAAAGAATATTATAGTGGTTGTTTTATTCGGATGTACTTATCTTTTTTGAAGAATGCAGATATACTAGATACTATCAATGCTTATGGCTTACTCATTGAACCTTTAAAAGACGAAGAAAAACAAAAACTAAATGAGTCTTATCTTGAAGCTATTGAGCGAAAATATCGTAGCTTTAGTCATCCCACTACAAGACTTAATGAGATTCGTTCACAAATTGGTGAACGAGTTAAGAGTAGGGGTGAAAAAGATTCAACGGGAATCTATCGTTTGGATCTGCCAACTGGCGCTGGAAAAACGAATCTTAGTATGAGATATGCCTTTCATCAGTTGGTTGATCAAAATAAATCAAGATTTTTCTATATTACACCATTTTTATCTGTCCTGGAGCAAAATGCTTCTGAAATTAGGAAAGTAATTGGCGAGCTAGGTGTTTTAGAGCACCATTCCAATGTTGTTAAACAGACTGACGATAATGATGAGAAAGAAGCTGCTATGTCTAACTATCTTATTGAAAGTTGGGATAGTCAGACTATTCTTACGTCAATGGTACAATTTTTTCAAACATTATTTAAGACAAAGTCAGCAAACATTCGTCGCTTTTCAAGTTTAGCTAATAGTGTTTTGATTTTAGATGAAGTACAATCTTTGCCTATTGAGGTGACAACTTTATTTAATTTAACCATGAATTTCTTAAATAAAGTTATGAACACGACTATTATTTTGTGTACGGCTACACAGCCGGCTTATGATTCTACTGCAATTAAACATAAACTTTCTTATGGAGGAAAATATGGTGAAGCTGCTGATATTGTTGAGTTAACTCATGACGAAAAAGAAGTCTTTTCAAGAACAGAACTTAGAAAATTCGATGAAAACAATCAACATTCGAATCTGTCAGATTTAGTAGATTTTGTACTGGGAAATGATGAGTCTATTCTTGCGATTTTTAACACCAAAAAGACAGTTGATAAATTCTATATGATGCTTGAAGGATTGACTGATAGACCTATTTATCAACTTTCGACTAATATGTGTGCTCAGCATAGATTAGACATTATATCGGAAATTAAACAGCATCTAAA
Source organism: Streptococcus sp. STC1396 (assembly GCF_058933875.1). Lineage (NCBI taxonomy): Bacteria > Bacillati > Bacillota > Bacilli > Lactobacillales > Streptococcaceae > Streptococcus > Streptococcus sp. STC1396. The sequence goes on from NZ_JBZYCU010000016.1 coordinate 8,130, forward strand.
AAAAGGAATACCTATTATTTGTATTAGTACACAACTAATTGAAGCTGGAGTTGATATTGATTTTAATCGCGTCATTCGATCTTATGCAGGTGTTGATTCAATTGTGCAAGCTAGTGGACGATGTAATCGTGAAGGTAAACGTGATAAAGGTCAAGTTACCTTAGTTAATCTCACAAATGAAGAAGAAAATATCTTATCACTTAAAGAAATAAAAGCTAAGAAAGACGCTACAGAATATATTCTACATAAGATTTCATCACCTATTGAAATGTCGCTTTTAAATCGGGATTTTTTTGAATATTATTATGCTAATAATCAAGGTTCGATGGATTATCCTTTGTCGCACGGTGAATCCGTTTATGACTATTTAAGTGTAAATTCATATCAAGATAAAAATAATTTTAAAGGAAAGTTAAAACAAGCCTTTAAAACTGCTGGTTTGAAAATGAATCTAATAAACAATGACACAGTAGGGGTGTTGGTTCCGTATGGAGACGCTATTGAGAAGTTGTTGGTTTTAGAAGAATTGTGTGAATATGATTACCCATCTGTTGAAGACTATCAAATAATAAAAGCCCTTTTAAAGGAATTGCAGCCCTATACGGTAAACGTTCGTAAGCACGATCAAGTGCTTGAAGCGACAAAATCATATCTGAACGGCCAAATTCAGATACTGTCAGATGGTTATTATGATGAGAAAAAGGGGATCACCCTAGAGTCAGGAAGTTTCCTGATGTAACAGTTAAAAGAAAACAGGCCAACGAGAGTCAGTAGAGGACTTCGTTGGCCTGTAATTCAGCATAAATAAGCACTAAATATAATTTCAATCCACATAGATAGCACTATGATGGCTAGATTATATCAAAATTGATTCATATAATCAACAGCTATTTTATAAATACTAAATATAGAAAGAAAATAATTGACTTTTGAAGTTTCAAGTGCTAAGATAGGTTTATAGAATCACAGAAGGAGGTTTTAACCTTGTACAGATCAAGAAATTTCTATGCGAAAATACGTGGTGAACAGGCTCTCTTTACAAATCCCGCAACTAAAGGAGGATCAGAGAGATCATCGTACTCAGTTCCTACTAGACAAGCTTTGCAAGGCATAGTTGATAGTATTTATCATAAGCCGACATTCATAAATATTGTCACGGAAGTTAAGGTTGTTAATCAAATTCAGACAGAGCTACATGGTGTTCGTGCTTTGTTACATGATTACAGTGCGGATTTAAGCTATGTTTCATATTTGAGTGATGTGGAGTACTTAGTGAAATTCCATTTCATTTGGAATGCAAATCGTGAAGATTTAATGCAAGATAGGCTACCCAACAAGCATGAAGCTATTATGGAGCGTTCTATTCGAAAAGGTGGACGACGTGACATTTTCCTCGGCACAAGAGAATGCTTTGGCTTAGTCGATGAAATTAGTCAGGAAGAGTATGAAAACACCCCTTCTTACTACGATGGTATTACCATTGATTTAGGTATTATGTTTCATTCTTTCTCCTATCCAACAGATGAAATAACTCCATTAAAGTCGTATTTCACTAAAACAGTAATGGAAAATGGAGTGGTTAAGTTTAAGCCTCAGTCTGAGTGTGAGATTGTAAATACTTTGTCTAGTTACGTATTTAAGGTGCCTGGTCAGATTAAATCAGTTGACGACGAGTACAAAGAATACGAAGTCATGGAGAAAGGGGAAAGCTAATGGATTTTTTTACTTCTCTCTTAAAAGCTTATGAAAAAGCAGAAGAAATTGGATTAGTTGACCAACAAAATGGGGAAAATCCTGTTTTGCTTCCGCTCTATCATACTAGTTTGAAGTCAAACGGTAAAAATATTATTTCAGTTAAATTGGATCAGGATGGGAGTTTCTATAAGGCAGAGGTCATGGCTGATAATCAAACGATTATATTTCCTGTGACTGCAAATTCTGTAGCAAGATCTGGTAGCAATCCTGCTCCACATCCTCTTGTAGACAAGTTTTCTTATTATATATCAGAAGTGAGTCAATCACAATATGATGATTTTCATAAACAATTAGCTAGTTGGATTGCTTACTGTGAGGAAGCTAAAGTCAAGGATTTTTTGATGAAAATTCAGCAATTTATTCTCCAAACAGATTTTCTAAGTAGTATTCTTCAGTCTTTATATGGTGATAATTACCAAAGGAAGGGATTGAAAATCACCTATTCTGACTCTGATGGAAAAAAAAAGACTGTTGATTTATCAGCTTATTTCTTAGAGTTTTCAATTGTACAATTTCATGGCTTTAAAGATGAATCAGTGACTAGCTACAAGGCATTACACCAATCCTTTATTTCGTTTATGACTGCTAATCAGGATAATTTGAGAACATGTAATATTAGCGGACGAACGGAGCAAATTACCAATAAGCATCGAGGACTGATGGGGAATGCTAAAATTATTTCAGTTAGTAATAAAGGAGAGGCCTATAAAGGGCGCTTTAAGGAGCGGGAAGATGTTTTTAGCGTTGGCTATGAAACTTCAGAAAAAATTCATTTAATGATTAAGTATCTGCTGGAAAATAACAACAGCAGTACTTGGCTGGGATCGTCACAATATCTCATCAACTGGTTTAGCGATGATTTAGCGAATGAGAGTCAATTGGATATTGTTAAGCCGGTTTTTAATGAATTATTTGAAGATGATGAAGATGAAAAAGATAGTCTTGTTTTCATTAAACCGAACGAAGAAAACAAGAATATAGGATCTTCGTTTATTAAAAGGCGAAAATTGTTTGGCAATGATGCAACCTACTATGTTGCAATACTAAATAAAACAAGCAATGGTCGTATTGCTTTAAAATATTTCCGTCAGGTTCAAGTTTCACAGTTATTAAAAAATCTGGAATCATGGCAGGAAAACTACTCTTGGGAAGCAAAAACTAAAGCAGAAGATTATAGACTTAAAACGCCTACTTTTAATGAGATTATTAATGTTGCCTACGGTGTTGATAGGGAGCGTTATTTAGAGTTAGATAATGATTCTTTCCGTAGCGATCAATATCAGCAATTAGTAACTGCTTTGATTGATGGAAATCCCATGCCCAGTACTATCGTTAAGAAGTTAGAAACGAATATTAAACAGCGACAAAAGTATCCTAATCACTGGTCTCAGGTGCAGCAAATAAGTTTAGCGATTTTACACAAACAATATGGAAGGGAGTTTAAACCAATGTTAGACCACGAAAATACCAATCGTTCCTACCTTTTTGGAAGATTATTAGCTATATTTGAGCTAATTGAAACTCAGCGATATCGAATAGATGGTAATAATCAGGAAAGAGTTACAAATGCCGAGAGGTACTGGAACGCCTATACCAGCCAGCCTGCCAAGTTAATGATGAATTTGACAAATAAAATTAAACCTTATGAAGAAACTGTAAAGTTAAATGCTCATGGAATTTTTAATAAATTGGATAAAGAGCGAGCAGAAATTGTCCGATTACTCAGCCCCCTAATGGCAAAGAAGGATATCAATGATCCCTTGGATTATCAATTTATTTTTGGTTACTATGCTGAAAAGCAGTTCTTTTATACAAAACAAGAGAAAAATGAAAGCGAGGAATAGCAGATGTTGGAACACAAGATTGATTTTATGGTCACGGTTGAAGTGAGGGAAGCTAATGCAAATGGAGATCCCTTATCAGGAAATATGCCAAGAACAAATGCAGCCAATCAAGGTTTAATCAGTGATGTGGCCATCAAGCGCAAAATCCGCAATCGGATGCAGGATTTTGGCTACACCATCTTTGTACAAGCAAATGATCGCATTGAGGATGGGCTTAATTCACTTGAGAAACGGTTCAAGACTCAATTTACAGGAAAAGAATCAGATGAAGAAATTAATGAAAAAGCGAATCAATTATGGATGGATGTCCGTTCGTTTGGTCAAGTGTTCACTTATCTAAAAGATCGCTCGTTTGCTATTCGTGGACCAGTTTCTGTCAGCATGGCTAAATCTTTGGATCCAATCATCATCTCTAGTTTACAGATTACTAGAAGTACAAATGGTGTCGAACCTAAAAAAGCAGGTGGACGTTCATCTGATACGATGGGAACTAAGCATTTTGTGGACTATGGCGTCTATGTCATCAAAGGTTCGATTAATCCAAATTTTGCTGAAAAAACAGGATTCTCTAACGAAGATGCTGAAGTTATTAAGGAAGTGCTCGTTAGTCTTTTTGAAAACGATGCGTCATCCGCTCGTCCTGAAGGTTCTATGCGCGTGAGGGAAGTCTTCTGGTTTACTCATTCTAATAAGTTAGGAAATGTTTCCAGTGCGCGTGTTTTTGATTTGATTGAATATGACAAAGAAAAACAGGATAAAGATAATTACGATGACTACAGCATTCATCTTAATCAAGAAAAATTAGCAGAATATGAGGCTAAAGGATTGAAAGTTGATATCATAGAAGGGTTGTAATATGGCGTATGCTGAAAGCGACTATTTGATGTTATCTGGTATTCAGCATTTCCAATTCTGCAAGCGCCAATGGAGTTTGATTCATATTGAGCAGCAGTGGGCTGAAAACGAAGCGACAGCTCATGGGCAGATTTTGCATCAAAAGGCGGACAATCCTTATATTAAAGAGAAGCGAAAGGATGTCATTACCTCACGAGCCATGCATGTCTCATCAAAAGAGCTTGGTCTCTATGGGATATTAGATGTGGTTGAATTCCATAAGGATGAAAAAGGAATTCCGCTAAAAGGAAAACGTGGCAAATGGCTTCCTGTCATTATTGAATATAAGCGTGGAAAACCTAAAAAGGATACTCGTGACATTGTTCAGCTGGTTGCTCAAACGATTTGTCTGGAAGAAACTCTTGAGTGTGCAATTGATTATGGTTATCTTTATTATCATAGTGTAAATCAAAAGAAGCTAATAGAAATCACTTCTGATTTACGAAAAGAAGTAGCTGAGTTGGCTTGCCAAATGCATGAATATTATGATAAAAAGCTTATTCCAAAAGCTGAGTATTTTAAAAACTGTCAGTTATGCTCCTTAGTTGATATTTGCATGCCGCGTTTGAGCAAAAAGGCGCGCAATGTTGACAATTATATTTTCCAAGCACTAAAAAGTGAGGATAGCTTATGAAAAAGCTGCTTAATACTCTATATTTGACTCAAGATAATTTTTATTTAACGCGTGAAAGAGACAACATCGTTATCAAGCAAGAAGGTAAAGTTATCAGTCGTTTCCCGTATCGAATTATTGATGGCATTGTTTGTTTTTCTTATTTAGGAGCGTCTCCTTCTTTGATTGAATTATGTGCTGAAAATCAGATTAATTTGTCCTTTCATACACCACAGGGACGCTTTTGTGGACGATTTGTTGGGCAAACAAATGGGAATGTTTTGTTAAGGAGACAGCACTATCGTTTGGCGGATGAAGAACAATCTCTAGAATATGCAAAACGTTTTATTCTTGCTAAGATTTCAAATTCTAGAAAATATTTATTGCGTTTCAAGCGTGACCATCGGGATCGGATCGATAGCCGTCTCTTTGAAGAAGTGAATACAGAATTGACGTGGGCATTGGAACAGGTTCAAGCAGCTGAAGACAAGGATTCTCTTTTAGGAATTGAAGGTCAGGCAGCAAACCAATATTTTCGTATTTTTAATGATTTAGTATTAACTGATAAGGAGACTTTTCAGTTTAACGGGAGGACCAGGCGGCCTCCGTTAGATTGCGTTAATGCTCTGTTATCTTTTGGCTACAGTTTGTTAACATATGAATGCCAGTCTGCTTTGGAAGCAGTGGGGCTGGATAGTTATGTTGGCTTCTTCCATACGGATAGACCAGGTCGTGCTAGCTTAGCATTGGATTTAGTCGAAGAATTTCGTGCTTATATTGTTGATCGCTTTGTCTTTTCTTTGATAAATAAAGCTCAGTTAAACAAAAAACATTTTGACTTTAAAGAAAATGGAAGTGTCATATTAACTGAAAAAGGGCGTAAAATCTTTATTGAAGCCTGGCAAAAGCGGAAACATCAGGAAGTAGAACATCCTTTTACTAAAGAAAAGGTGAAATTGATGTTACTGCCCTATGTCCAAGCACAGTTATTGGCCAAGACAATCCGTGGGGAATTGGAATCCTATCCACCATTTTTGATATAGGAGTTGGTTTATGATGGTATTAGTGACATATGATGTCAATACAGAAACGGCACGAGGCCGAAAGCGATTGCGTCACGTGGCGAAACTGTGTGTGGATTATGGACAGCGTGTTCAGAACTCGGTCTTTGAATGCTCGCTGACTCCAGCAGAATTTGTAGAAATAAAGGCTCAACTTTTGAGTATTATTGACACTGAGTCTGACAGTATTCGTTTTTATTTGCTAGGAAAAAACTGGCAAAATCGTCTAGAAACGATTGGACGTGATACGAGTTATGATCCTGATATAGGGGTATTACTCCTTTAAATAGTTTAGTGTGAATAGTGGTTGCTCATAAAAAAGCAGGCCTTTCGCGCAAAAAACAAACAAAAATAAGGCAAAAATTCGAAATTCTAGAAGAGTTTTCTTTCCTCGAAAGATGATTTTTGCCTAAAACAGTGCAACTACGCGCTGTCGCTCCCTTCACGGGAGCGTGGATTGAAATAGTGATTATAATGCTACTTGGATCATTCACATCTCCGTCGCTCCCTTCACGGGAGCGTGGATTGAAATAAAAAGGCAAATCCCTCTTTTTTGGAGAAGGTAAGTCGCTCCCTTCACGGGAGCGTGGATTGAAATGAAACTGGGTTAAACATCAAGAAGATTTGTTTCGTCGCTCCCTTCACGGGAGCGTGGATTGAAATAAAAGATGCCAAACCGCTTGAAATATGGGATTATGTCGCTCCCTTCACGGGAGCGTGGATTGAAATAAAGGTTTTGAAAAAATCATAACTGATAATGCACGTCGCTCCCTTCACGGGAGCGTGGATTGAAATAAAGAGCACACGGATATAATCAAGGCGGAGAACATGTCGCTCCCTTCACGGGAGCGTGGATTGAAATCCGACCAAGACAGCGTCCACCTCTATCTACTAGCGTCGCTCCCTTCACGGGAGCGTGGATTGAAATATGATTTCGGCGGCCCTAAAGAGACCATCGGGAAGTCGCTCCCTTCACGGGAGCGTGGATTGAAATTGCGTAGGGTGAATGGTCGGATAAGAGCTGTCTTGTCGCTCCCTTCACGGGAGCGTGGATTGAAATAAATAGCCAACTATACAAGCAAGCAGGAAATAGCGTCGCTCCCTTCACGGGAGCGTGGATTGAAATTTTGATTTCTGCTCTCGTCTCTTGAAAAAAGAGCGGTCGCTCCCTTCACGGGAGCGTGGATTGAAATCGACAGGAAATGTAGAAAAACAAATCCAAGTATCGTCGCTCCCTTCACGGGAGCGTGGATTGAAATATTTGAATGGCAGCATCCACATCAAATTCAGAAGGTCGCTCCCTTCACGGGAGCGTGGATTGAAATATAACGGTCAGCAAAGATTTCAAAAGGCGAACTCGTCGCTCCCTTCACGGGAGCGTGGATTGAAATAAACAGATTTTTGTGTGCTAAGTCGTGAAAATAGTCGCTCCCTTCACGGGAGCGTGGATTGAAATTGGTCAGCGGTCATTTGCGATTGTCGGCGAAGGTCGTCGCTCCCTTCACGGGAGCGTGGATTGAAATTGAATCATCAAGCGAAAAAGACTGAAGCTTACTTGTCGCTCCCTTCACGGGAGCGTGGATTGAAATCAAAGCCTGCTTAGCCACATCTGCCTTATTCATCGTCGCTCCCTTCACGGGAGCGTGGATTGAAATTAACATCTGGAATTGCTCAGCGATAACCTCGGTCGTCGCTCCCTTCACGGGAGCGTGGATTGAAATACCAGAGAAAAAGCGAGTGCATAGCCACTTTTCGTCGCTCCCTTCACGGGAGCGTGGATTGAAATCTTCCTCGGTAGTCATAAAGTGCACCAATGCTATTGTCGCTCCCTTCACGGGAGCGTGGATTGAAATCAGAAAGTGGTTGACGAGACTAGCAACACAGTCGCGTCGCTCCCTTCACGGGAGCGTGGATTGAAATCAACAATAGCGGTTTTGTCGGAATCCGTGCATGGAGTCGCTCCCTTCACGGGAGCGTGGATTGAAATTTAAATAAAATGGCCAGTCTCATCTATACAGATGGTCGCTCCCTTCACGGGAGCGTGGATTGAAATATTGAGGACAACAAGCGAAATCTCTTTGATCTTGTCGCTCCCTTCACGGGAGCGTGGATTGAAATAGAAAGCAAGCGTGTATGATATGATGGATCATCGTCGCTCCCTTCACGGGAGCGTGGATTGAAATAAACATCAAAGCAAAGGCGGTAGGTTCAGCATCCGGTCGCTCCCTTCACGGGAGCGTGGATTGAAATTAAATCCCAGGCATACTCCCCTTTCGGAGTTTTGTCGCTCCCTTCACGGGAGCGTGGATTGAAATTGTCTTACTAGCCAGCATAAGATCCAATGTGAGCAGTCGCTCCCTTCACGGGAGCGTGGATTGAAATATCGACACGGAAGGCTCGACAGATAATATGGATGGTCGCTCCCTTCACGGGAGCGTGGATTGAAATTAATTGTTGTTGGACTTCGGCCGCCATATCTGTATGTCGCTCCCTTCACGGGAGCGTGGATTGAAATAATACTACTGGACGATGTAATGGTGCAATGGTTAAGTCGCTCCCTTCACGGGAGCGTGGATTGGTGGACTATTGCTAGTCGTTGTCTTTTTTGCAGTTTAATGTAGCTTAAAAATTTTTCGTTATATTAAATTACTGATGAGGTTAATGTGACAAATTGTATATAATTTCAAATATGTATTTTTTGAGATAAAGTATACCATTATGAAAAGTAGTTAAAGTTATGGATTTAGAAATAACAAAGGAGCAAGCAATAAGCCGATTTTCAATCTGCTCTGGATAAGAGAAGGAGCGGGTCAGATAGCGGTCGAAACCTAGAGAAAAGAAACAAGGCAAGCTTCGGTAGATGAACTGAAGTCCGTGCTTGTTTCTTTTTATTTTACGATTTTCTTTCACGGAATGTTTCTGACTTAGTGAATGAGTGATTTTCGCCTGAATCTAGTCACTATTAGTCTCATATGTTTTTCTAGCTTGCTTCTTTATGATATAATGGTCTTAAATATCTCAAAGGAGGACAGCTTTGTTTTTAGCTTTTAAAGAGATTGTCTACAGCCGCGGACGCTATCGTTTAGTGGTTGCTGTGGTCTTTCTCATTACCTATATGGTTTTCTTTTTATCCAGTCTTTCCGTCGGTTTGGCTAGGCTTAACCGCTTGGCTTTGGACCAATGGCAGGCTGAGTCGATCGTCTTGTCGGAGTACGCCAATAAGAATCTGGTAGCTTCGATTCTCAAGGAAGAGGAGTATAGTAACCTGCTTCAAAGGGACTCAATCGCTGCTTTGGGACAAACGTCAGCAGTGGCCAATTATGAAGATGGGACGGATAAACTCAACGCTCAAGTTTTTGGTCTTTCCTGGGATAGTTTTCTGGCACCAGATGTTATTGATGGACGTCCTGTTGAGAATGCTCATGAAGTCATTGCGGATAAGCGCCTGCAGCAAAAAGGTGTGAAACTGGGCGACCAGCTCCAGCTCAATGGTAGTGAGCACATTTATCAAGTTGTTGGCTTCACGGTGGATAATAGCTTCTTAACTCAGCCAGTTGTCTTTATGGCGCTGGAGGATTTCAGGGAATTAAAGTACGGCTCTAGTCAGGTTAAGAATATCAGCGCACTTGTGGTCAAAGATAGTCAAAAAATTGAAGAAACTGGGCTTAGTCAGCTCTCTATGAGTGATTTTATAGAAAATATCCCTGGCTATCAGCCTCAGGTACTGACTTTTTCCTTTATGATTGGGGCCATGGTTCTGATTACATTTTTGGTATTGGGAATTTTTATGTACATCATTACCATTCAGAAGACGCACCTTTACGGTATTATGCGCGCCCAAGGGATTGCCAGTGGGAAGATTATTGCTTCTATTTTTTGGCAGATTTTCATCCTGTCCACTCTGGGAATCAGCTTAGCTGTCTTGGCTCTTTTGGGAACCCAGCTAGTCTTGCCGGCTTCTATGCCTTTTTACAGTGACTGGAGAGCTTATGCTGGATTGATTGTCCTGATTGTTTTCATGTCACTGGCTGGCGGACTCTTGTCCATTCATCGGGTTCTGAAAATTGACCCTATCACAGCGATCGGAGGTGAGTAAATGCCAATCATAGAACTAAAAGGGGTTACAAAAGAATATGGTCAGGGGCATACGCTGGTTCAAGCCCTGAAACCAACTGATTTCCAACTGGAAGCAGGGCAGTTTGTAGCTATTATTGGGCCGTCAGGCTCGGGTAAAACAACCCTTCTGACCTTGCTGGGGCATTTACAAACGCCTTCAAAAGGGCAGATTCTCCTGCATGGGAAAGATACTTCCCAGCTCAAGGAAAAGGAACGAGCTGCCCTACGCTTCAATGATTTCGGCTTTATTTTGCAGGCCTCCAATCTCATACCTTTTTTGAAAATCGAAGACCAGTTTCAGCTGATTGACCGCTTATCTAAAAAGGAAAGAACAGAACTGGACAGTCTGATTGAGCTGCTAGATCTAAAAGACACACTCAAGCAGTATCCCAAAGAATTGTCTGGTGGGGAACGGCAGCGAGCTGCTATCGCCAGAGCGCTTTACAATAGCCCAGATATTATCTTGGCTGATGAGCCGACAGCTAGTCTGGATACAGAGCGGGCTAAGCGCGTGGTCCATCTGCTCAAAGAAGTGACTCAGAAATTCAACAAGAGCGTGGTCATGATTACCCATGATACCCGCCTACTGGACGAGGTTGACAAGGTCTATGAAATGCAAGACGGAGTGCTGACTCAAGTCCGATGAAGATGTGCCCAAACAGAAAAATAGTTTGGGATAAGGAGAGTACCACGATTCATGATCAGGCGAATTCTCAGCTAGATTGAATAGACAAACAAACACGGTTCTATCTATCAAGAACCGTGCTTCTTTTTCTTCGCTTTTTCGTAATTTTCAGGATTTATTTTTGTGGTGCGGGCTTTGTTGAGGAAGGCCTCCTTCCAGCTGCGTTTTTGGATGGTATCTCTGACTTGCTCATTCTTTCGACTTTCTAGATATTCGCCTAGATTTTTTGCTTTGATAAATTCTGTGATGCCCATGTCATTTCCCTAAACAAAACTGGCTGAAGAGCTGGGTGATGAGTTCGTCTGGTGCGGCATCACCTGTGATTTCGCCTAGGATTTCCCAGGTGCGAGTCAAATCGACTTGGAGAAGATCAACTGGCATGCCCAATTCCAACCCCTCGTTGACAGCTTGCAGGCTTTCGACGGCTTTTTCGATGAGGGAAATGTGCCGAGCATTGGACAAGTAGGTGGCATCTTGCTCGACAATGCCAGCATTCTCAAAGAAGAGTTGATTAATACGGTCCTCTATTTTATCAATATTTTGATTGTGGAGGACAGAAATCTTGATAGCATCAGCAGGTAGTTGGTCCAGCTCAATCTTTTCTTCGAGGTCAGTTTTGTTAAGTAGGACAATACGATTGCTGTCTTTACTGATTTCAAGCAACTGGCGGTCTTGCTCGGTCAGGGGCTCACTAGCATTGAGAACTAGGAGGACTAGATCAGCTTCCTGTAGTGCTTTTCTAGAGCGTTCAACACCAATCTGCTCTACCAGATCATCTGTCTCGCGAATACCTGCCGTATCAATAAGCTTGAGCGGTACACCGTTGATATTGACATACTCCTCAATCACATCACGAGTTGTCCCTTCGATGTCGGTTACAATAGCTTTGTCCTCTTGAAGTAGATTATTGAGCAGGCTGGATTTGCCAACATTTGGCCGACCGATGATAGCTGTAGAAATGCCTTCGCGGAGAATTTTTCCTCGGCGGGCAGTTTTGAGAAGGCTGCTCAGCAATGCTTCGAACTCAGCTGTTTTTTCTCTCATGAGTTGAGTTGTCATCTCTTCTACATCATCGTACTCAGGATAGTCGATATTGACCTCTACCTGTGCCAATGTGGTGAGGATTTCCTGACGGGTGCTGTTGATAAGGTCGGAGAGAGAGCCGTCCAGTTGTTTGACAGCATTATTCATGGCTTTATCAGTCTTGGCTCGGATGATGTCCATGACTGCCTCAGCCTGAGTCAGGTCCATGCGTCCATTGAGAAAGGCCCGTTTGGTGAATTCCCCTGGCTCTGCCATTCTAGCTCCTTCTCGGATGGCGAGTTGCAGGATTTCATTGGTGACCGCAATTCCGCCGTGGGTGTTGATTTCGATGATATCCTCGCGCGTGAAGGTCTTGGGCGAGCGCATAGCGCCGACCATAACCTCGTCTAGGATTTCCTGTTTTTCTGGATCAACGATATGGCCGTAGTTGAGCGTGTGGCTGGCAACTTTGCTTAGATCTTTGCCTTTAAAGATTTTTTGGGCAATAGCAAAGCTGTCCGTTCCGCTTAGTCTGACGATGCCGATAGCTCCTTCTCCAAGAGGCGTCGAAATCGCAGTAATGGTATCAAATTCTCGTGTTATCATCTTTTATTCCCTGCATTTTCTATAAATAGTGAATCAATTATTCTAATTGTAACGCAAAAAAGGAGTGGGAGCAAGATTTTAGGTCATTTTAATGAAAAGTATGAATGGTAAAGCATGAACTACCTTAAAAAGGCTGAAAACACTTTCATATTCCGAAGAATCATGATATAATTAAAATAGTTGATTTTGGGAGGTGCTATGGAAACTCTAAAAAAACTAGCAGGCATCAAGGCTGCTGAATTTGTTGAAAATGGGATGGTGGTCGGTCTGGGAACAGGTTCGACTACCTATTATTTTGTTGAAGAAATTGGTCGTCGCATCAAAGAAGAGGGGCTGCGGATTACTGCAGTCACGACTTCTAGCGTGACCACTAAGCAAGCAGAAGGCTTGGGCATTCCGCTGAAATCCATTGATGAGGTGGATCAGGTTGATGTGACCGTTGATGGAGCTGATGAAGTGGATTCTCAGTTTAACGGGATCAAAGGCGGTGGCGGAGCCCTGCTGATGGAGAAAGTTGTTGCGACACCTACCAAGGACTACATCTGGGTGGTTGATGAAAGCAAGCTGGTTCAAAAACTAGGTGCCTTCAAGCTTCCGGTTGAAGTAGTGCAATATGGTGCGGAGCAAGTTTTCCGTCGCTTTGCCAAGGCAGGCTACAAGCCAAGTTTCCGTGAAAAAAATGGCCAACGTTTTATAACGGATATGCAGAATTTCATTATCGATTTGGGTTTGGGGGTGATCGAAAATCCAATCGAATTTGGTCGAGAATTAGACCACATCGTGGGCGTTGTTGAGCATGGACTTTTCAATCAAATGGTCAACAAGGTCATCGTCGCAGGACAAAGTGGCGTAAAGGTTTTAGAAACAGACAACTAGAAAAGAGGTTTATATGTCAAAATTTAATCGTATTCACTTGGTAGTCATGGACTCAGTTGGTATTGGTGCTGCGCCAGATGCCAATAACTTTGTCAATGCAGGGGTGCCAGATGGAGCTTCCGATACTCTGGGACACATTTCCAAAGCAGTCGGCCTAGATGTGCCAAATATGGCTAAGCTGGGCTTGGGTAATATCGAGCGTGAGCAAGCGCTGAAAACAGTACCAGCCGAGGAAAATCCAAGTGGTTACTATACTAAATTAGAAGAAGTTTCTTTAGGTAAAGACACGATGACAGGCCACTGGGAAATCATGGGTCTGAACATTACTGAGCCTTTTGATACTTTCTGGAATGGCTTCCCAGAGGAAATCTTGACTAAGATTGAAGAATTTTCTGGGCGCAAAGTTATTCGTGAGGCTAACAAACCTTATTCTGGCACGGCAATTATTGACGACTTCGGGCCTCGTCAGATGGAAACTGGCGAATTGATTATCTATACTTCTGCAGATCCAGTGCTTCAAATCGCAGCTCATGAGGAGATTATTCCTTTGGACGAGCTTTATCGTATCTGCGAATACGCTCGCTCTATCACTTTGGATCGGCCAGCGCTTCTAGGCCGCATCATTGCTCGCCCTTATGTAGGTGAGCCTGGCAACTTCACTCGTACAGCTAATCGCCATGACTATGCAGTTTCTCCATTTGAGCCAACTGTTTTGGACAAGCTCAATGAAGCAGGCATTGATACCTATTCTGTAGGTAAAATTAACGATATCTTCAATGGCGCTGGTATCAACCATGATATGGGCCACAACAAGTCCAATAATCATGGAGTGGACAATCTGGTTAAGGCTATCCAGTCTGAAGACTTCAAGTATGGCTTCTCATTTACCAACTTAGTGGACTTTGATGCTCTTTATGGCCACCGTCGTGATCCGCATGGCTATCGTGATTGTCTGCAGGAATTTGATGCTCGCTTGCCAGAAATCATTGAAAATATGCGTGAGGATGACTTGCTCATGATTACCGCTGACCATGGAAATGATCCGACTTACGCCGGAACTGACCACACTCGTGAGTACATTCCGCTCTTGGTCTTTGGTAAATCCCTCAAGGGGAATGGTCACTTGCCTGTCGGACATTTTGCGGACATTTCAGCAACCGTTGCGGACAACTTCGGTGTCGACAAGGCTATGATTGGTGAAAGCTTCTTGGACAAATTGGTATAAGCACTATAAGAGAGTGAGGAAATTAGTTTATGACAACATTATCTGAAAAAATCAAAGCAACAGCAGCCTTTTTAAAAGAAAAAGGTATGACAGAGCCTGAATTCGGCTTGATCTTGGGATCTGGTTTGGGAGAGTTGGCTTCTGAAATTGAAAATGCCGTTAGTCTTGACTATGCAGATATTCCAAACTGGGGCCGCTCAACTGTCGTTGGTCACGCTGGTAAATTAGTCTATGGAGACTTGGCAGGTCGTAAGGTCTTGGCACTGCAAGGCCGTTTCCACTTCTATGAAGGAAATCCTTTAGAAGTCGTTACTTTTCCAGTGCGTGTGATGAAGGCTCTCGGTGCGACAGGTGTTATCGTTACAAATGCTGCTGGTGGTATCGGTTATGGCCCTGGAACGCTTATGGCGATAACTGACCATATCAATATGACTGGTCAAAATCCTTTGATTGGTGAAAACTTGGATGAATTTGGTCCACGTTTCCCTGATATGTCTAAATCTTATACTCCAGAATACCGTGAAATCGTGCATAAAGTCGCTGATAAGCTTGGCATCAAGTTGGAAGACGGTGTTTACCTCGGTGCTACAGGTCCGACTTATGAAACACCTGCTGAAATCCGTGCATACAAGACTATGGGTGCAGATGCTGTTGGTATGTCTACAGTTCCAGAAGTCATCGTTGCAGCTCACTCTGGACTGAAAGTTCTGGGTATTTCATGTATCAGTAACTTCGCCGCTGGTTTGCAAGAAGAACTCAACCACGAAGAAGTAGTGGAAGTAACTGAACGCATCAAGGGCGACTTCAAAGGCTTGCTCAAAGCCATTCTTGCTGAATTGTAAGAAAATAAAAAATCATAGAGAGGGGAGAGCCTGAGTTTCAAACGAACTCGGGCTAACCTTTCTATGACATTTGGTAAATATTTAAACTAAGGAAAGGTAGAACGAGGTGTTCAGATGTGAACACGAGCGGAAAACTATCTTTCAAATAAACACAGAAAGGAAGGGCTAACTGTATTCGCTGAACTGAATACGGGCGGAGAACTGTGTAAAAAAGATAAATCTACCTAGATGCAGTCGCATCTTCGTTAGATTTCCTATTTTTGCTTTGTTCTCTGTCGCTATCCTGAATCTAAAAAAAGAAAGGTAGAGCGTGTGTTTTGATTTGAACACGAGCGGAAAACTCGGAAAATAGATAATCTGCCTGAGAAATCAGGATTTCTCGTCAGATTCCTAATTTTCAGTCGTTTTCTTGTCGCTCTTTGTATCATAAATTATGTCTATCCATATTGCTGCTAAACAAGGTGAGATTGCTGATAAAATCCTTTTGCCGGGGGACCCGCTGCGGGCTAAATTTATTGCGGAGAATTTCCTAGAAGATGCCGTTTGCTTCAATGAAGTTCGGAACATGTTCGGCTACACTGGTACCTATAAGGGTCAGCGGGTTTCTGTCATGGGAACAGGGATGGGAATGCCATCGATTTCCATCTATGCACGTGAGCTGATTGTGGACTACGGTGTGAAAAAGCTGATTCGTGTGGGAACGGCTGGTTCGCTCAATGCAGATGTTCACGTTCGTGAATTGGTTCTGGCTCAAGCGGCTGCGACCAACTCAAACATTATCCGCAATGACTGGCCTCAGTATGATTTTCCGCAGATTGCTAGCTTTGACTTGCTGGACAAGGCTTATCATATCGCTAAAGATCTAGGCATGACGACCCATGTCGGAAATGTTTTGTCATCAGACGTCTTCTATTCCAACTATTTTGAAAAAAATATCGAGCTGGGTAAATGGGGTGTGAAAGCGGTCGAAATGGAAGCTGCAGCCCTTTACTATCTGGCTGCTCAGCACCAAGTAGATGCGCTTGCCATCATGACTATTTCTGATAGTTTGGTCAATCCAGACGAGGATACGACGGCTGAGGAACGTCAAAATACCTTCACCGATATGATGAAGGTTGGTCTGGAAACCTTGATTGATTAAGCATGAATCTAGATTTAAAAGAGGAAATTCTCTTTGCGATTTCCCGTTATGACTATGCTTATGCCTATAAGCTGGCGCAACAGTTGATAAACGGTTCACCCCTTTTGACAAAATTGTTGCATATTCTGGTAGAGCGCAGAGAGCTCAATATTCTGCCAGCCATGGATGAAGAGTTGAAGACTGCTTTGCAGATGCAAAGTGGTTTTCAGCTTTTTTGTCATACCGATTTGGCTGACGAACAGCTGGCCAACTATCTCTACGATTTGGAAGCCAAGCTGCGCAATGAGCAGATTATTGACTTCATTCGAGCAGTCAGCCCAGCGATTTATCGGATTTTCATGCGCTTGATTAAGCTGGAAATTCCTGATATTGAGCACTTTATCCATAATTCTCGTGAAGCCAGCTATGACCGCTGGAAGTTTGAACGGATGCGAGAGTCAGATTATGCAGTCTTGCAAGATTTTCATGCAGAAAGCACGGTCAATTCGTCCAGTCTGACAGAGTTGATTCTGTGCTTAGATCTGCCAGAGTCTGTCAAGGAAGAGGTCAGACAGCTGCGTGAGTTGGAAAAGTCAGTCCGAAATCCGCTGGCTCATCTGATTAAGCCCTTTGATGAGGCAGAATTATATCGGACAACTGGCTTTTCATCCCAGCATTTTATGGAGATTTTGGTGGATTTGGCACGCTTCACAGGGATTGTCTACGATCGGGAACATTTTTATTTTGATGAGGCAAATCGCTTGGTTAGAGCTTTATTGACAGGAGAGGAAAATGGATAAAATACAGCAGTTGCAAGGCATGATTGACCAAAGTCAGAATATCGTCTTTTTCGGTGGGGCGGGTGTCTCGACTGAGTCTAATATCCCTGACTTTCGCAGTTCGGATGGCATTTATAGTGTCAAGCTGGGGCGGCATTTTACGGCAGAGCAGCTAGTTTCGCATACCATGTTTGAGCGCTATCCGCAGGAGTTTTTCGACTTTTACAAGAAATACCTGCTCTATCCGGATGCCAAGCCCAATGTGGCTCATGCCTATCTGGCTCATTTGGAGAAGACCGGCAAGCTCAAGGCTGTGGTGACGCAAAATATTGATAGTCTGCACGAAATGGCTGGTTCAAAAAATGTCCTCAAGTTGCACGGCAGTGCGGATAGGAATTTCTGTCTAGACTGTCAGCGATTTTACGATTTGGCGGCATTTCTAGCTCTGCCTGGAACAGTGCCTTACTGCCCTGACTGCGGCGGCGTGATCAAGCCTGATGTGACCCTCTATGAAGAGCCTTTGGATATGGAGACTTTTCAGCAAGCCGCGCAGGCCATTCATCAAGCCGACCTGCTGATCATCGGGGGAACCTCCTTGGTGGTCTATCCTGCAGCTAGCCTCATCCAGTACTTTGCTGGCAAGCATCTGGTCGTCATCAACAAGACCAGCATTCCGCAGGACAAGCAAGCTGACCTCGTCATCGAAGGCAAGATTGGGGAAGTGTTTGCGCAGTTGAGACAGGGAGACTAAAAGAGTTTTTCAATGGGAAAGTTTATTTGTGAGAGATATTTAGGATTTTATGGCTGATTTATATATTCAACATTCGTCTTGTAGCTTGTCGGTGAGGGAGCAGCGTGTGCTTGTGCGAAATGAGGAGCACATCTTACTGAAGGAAATTTCCTTCAATCTGATTGACAATATCTTGGTCTTTGGCAATGCACAGCTGTCTACTCAGCTACTGAAAGCCTTGGCCACTAGAGATATTTTTGTATTCTATTTCTCGAGCAAGGGCGAGTTTCTATTTTCCCTTGATTCCTTTAGGAAGGAAGATTTTGAAAAGCAGCGTAGTCAGGCTCGGGCTTCTTTTGATGCGGATTTTTGCTTGGGCATCGCTCGGAAAATCGCTGCCGCTAAGATAGGCAATCAGCTCAATCTGCTCCAGGCTTTTGACGAAAATGACCTGCTGGATCAGGAGGATTTCAAACGCTTTAGTGATGGGATGGTACATATCGAGCAAGCTAGAAGCATTGCAGAGATTATGGGAATCGAAGGGCGACTGGCAAAATCCTACTTTTACCTCTTGAACTTACTGGTCATTGATGGTTTTCATTTTTCTGGTCGGAGTCGGAGGCCAGCTATGGACAAGTTTAATACCCTGCTAAACTTTGGCTACTCTATTCTTTATTCTTGCTTTATGGGCTTGATTCGCAAGAATGGTCTGAGCTTGGGCTTTGGAGTGATGCATCAGCCACATGACCATCATGCTGTCTTGGCGAGTGACTTGATGGAGGAATGGCGGCCGGTGATCGTGGATGATACGGTGCTGGGGCTGGTCAACCGTCAGGAAATTCTTGAAGAGCATTTCATTGAAAAGGAAGATGGTATCTTTTTGACGCCTGAAGGAATCGAGATTTTTTCTCGGGCTATGAGGGAGAGGATCTTGGAGATTCATCACTATGTCGAGCTGGATAAGAACCGCTACACTTTTCTATATGCGGCGGATCAGCAAATCAAATCCTTGATCCGAAGCTTTGAAGCCTTGGATCCAGCTGAGTATGTGTCTAGCTATACGGGAGGAGGGAAAGATGGTCTTCTTTAATCTTGATGATGATGAAAAAGAGTTTGCCAGAAAGAAAACGAAATTTTGTCTGGTCATTTATGATATCGTGAGCCATAAGCGACGCTTGAAGCTATCAAAGCTTTTAGAAGGCTATGGCGTGAGAGTTCAGCGTTCCTGCTTTGAGCTGGCTCTTGATAAGCTGGACTTTGACTGCCTTGTGAGGGAGCTGAGGGCCTTTTATCAGGCAGAAGAAGGGGATAATATCATTATCTATCTGGGGAACAAGGAAGAAAGGGTTGTTTTTAATCCTTATGATGGCGCGGAGTTGCTAGACGATATTTTGTTCTTTTAAGCTGTTATTTCTGAGCGAGAGGTGGTATAATGGAGTTAAGGTTTTAGCTAGTTTCTAAGGGGTACAAGATGTGGTGGGGCTCTTCTGAGTCTTTATACAAGATATGCTGTTAGAACCCCCACAATCCTCGAGAGGGGACGGAAACTGACGGCCATGCAGAGCGTGGGGACCATTCTGATTGGTTAGAACCCCCACAATCCTCGAGAGGGGACGGAAACATAGCGTGATTTTAAGGCTAGGCGGTATCGTGCTGCGTTAGAACCCCCACAATCCTCGAGAGGGGACGGAAACGTACCTAGCAGAATCCTGAGTACGGCGGGACACGCGTTAGAACCCCCACAATCCTCGAGAGGGGACGGAAACAATAAATCATTTATTTCATCTGTAAAATCTTTTACGTTAGAACCCCCACAATCCTCGAGAGGGGACGGAAACAGTTCCCCTCGACGGATAGATTTTCTTGAATGTGTTAGAACCCCCACAATCCTCGAGAGGGGACGGAAACTAATACATTCTTCAATATAATGCTTATGATCGATTGCGTTAGAACCCCCAAAATCCTCGAGAGGGGACGGAAACTATAACCAGATGTTCCTGTTAAGGCTACCTTTTTGTTAGAACCCCCAAAATCCTCGAGAGGGGACGGAAACTCAATTCCTTGGCTGTTACTTCAGAAAAGCCATTTTGTTAGACCCCCCAAAATCCTCGAGAGGGGACGGAAACATAATAAACACACGTTCCCGATTTTGGGGGACTCCGTTAGACCCCCCCAATCCTCGAGAGGGGATGGAAACGTATTTAGGAATACCTCTAGATACATTAACAACTGTTAGACCCCCCCCAATCCTCGAGAGGGGATGGAAACCGATCTCTTTTTTGCTTTTCTGTTATTCTCTCAATGTTAGAACCCCCCCAATCCTCGAGAGGGCACGGAAACTTAGCTTTGTTCACTCTCTATCTCCTTTGTGGTATGTTAGACCTCCCCAATCCTCGCGAGGGGACGGAAATATAAGTTTTATAGGTTATCATCGAATTAAAGAACTTGAGCTAGACTCTTCCATATACCTCGCGAGGGTACGGAAACTGCTCGTAGACCGTCTGCTGGGTGCGGATGGAACCGTTAGAACCCCCTAATCCTCGTGAGGGGACGGAAACCCGACTTTCACGCTTCCAACCAATTTTGTAGTTTTTACGTTAGATTCCCCCTAAACCTCGAGAGGGTACGGAAACTAAAAAAGATTCTAGTCCACCAAACACTGATATAGGTTTGTTAGCCCCCCCCAAATCCTCGCGAGGGGACGGAAATGTAACCATTTTTAAACCTACAATAGCCATGTATTAGGTTAGACCCCCCAAAATCCTCGCGAGGGGACGGAAACCTTTTAAAGTCCGCCCGACTATAGATTTTTTCGAGTGTTAGAACCCCCACAATCCTCGAGAGGGGATGGAAACACGATTAGAAAGTTTTTTAAAATAGTCAATCATAGGTTAGAGCCCCCCTAATCCTCGAGAGGGGATAGAAACGTATAATGAAAAGATTTTATAATACTAGTCAATTTCGTTAGAACCCCCACAATCCTTGAGAGGGGATGGAAACTTAGAAGCAGTAGAGTAAGATACACCTTCGAGAACGTTAGAACCCCCACAATCCTCGAGAGGGTACGGAGTAGATGGGGGCTTTTTTACTTTCCCTCAGCTTCTTGCTTTGCCAAGAAAGAAGGATCCTGACTGCTTAAGCTTTTTTAAACGCTTCAAAAATATTGACAACGCTTTCAGAATTTGATATAATAAGCTCAGTAAATAATAATCGTTCTAAAGGGCGCCATGAAATCGGTGAAACATACTTTTGCCTTTTTCGGGCGCTTTTGCAGTATAGAGAGGAGAGCGTGTGAAGAAAGTAGAGTTACATTTATCAAAGACAAGACTAAAAGACGAAGAATTGGTCAGTAAGCTTCAGGGCTTTTTGATGGCGCAGATTTCACCAGACTTTGCGACCTTTCTCCATGAGCAGGAGACCAATCCCTACTCGCTGAATCTGTGCTCCACGCGCGATGAGTCGGTGTGGGTTGTCAATTTGCTTTCAGAAGAGGCGGAACAGCAAATGCTAGCTCCTTTATTAAACCTGGAAACCATCAAGCTAGAGAGCTATGCTGAGGAAATCCTTGTCAAAAAGGTGGAAATCCACTCCTTGTCCCAGCAGACCTTGCTGGATATTTACCAAGATGATGATGCCTCCCACCTGATACGCGTCCATTTTTATACGCCAACGACCTTTAAGCGTCAGGGGCAGTTTGTGCTATTTCCAGACACGCGCCTGATTTTTCAAAGTTTGATGCAAAAATACAGTCGACTGGTGGAAGGGAGAGCGGAAATCGAAGAGGAGACCCTACAGTTTTTAGCAGACCATAGCCAAATCACCAGCTATCATCTAAAAAGTCATTATTTTCCAATTCATGGACGAAAATACCCCGCCTTTGAAGGCAGGGTGACGATACAGGTAAAGGGAGCATCCACACTAAAAGCTTATGCGCAGATGCTCCTAAGATTCGGTGAGTATGCCGGAGTCGGTACAAAGTGTAGCCTAGGAATGGGAGGGATGAGAATTGAAGAAAGAAAAGATTGAGTGACTCTCAACCTTCCTCCCATCTGATAAACCTGACAGGAAAACCAAGTCTCAAAAATAGAAAAAACACCTAGAGCTTGCATGAAGTGTCTGCTTCTAGGTGTTTTACTTTATTTATCAAACTGTACTTCCTCGATCAGATATTCGATAAAGCGCTCTCCCATCTTGGACAGGCTGGCTTTTTCGTGCTGGATATAGACCAGCTCGATCGGGTCATCGATGTCCAGAGGGATAGAGACGATATTATCACCGTTGAGGTTGCTGTTGAGAATACCGGTCGCGATGGTGTAACCATCTAGACCGATCAGGAGGTTAAAGAGGGTTGCACGGTCGCTGACCACGATAGACTTTTTGTGGTGCTCCTGCGAAAGGATTTCTTCTGAAAAGTAGAAGGAATTGTGCGTACCTTGGTCATAGCTGAGATAAGGGAAATTCTCCAAGTCGGACAGTTGTACCAGTTTCTTCTTGGCCAGCGGATTGGACTTGCTGACAAAGATATGGGGCTGAGCCGTGAAGAGATGGGTCGCGATCAGATGGCTGTCGTCCAGCATTTTGGATAAGACATCGCGGTTATAGCTGTTAAGGAAGAGCACACCGATTTCGCTGCGGAAGTTTTTCACATCGTCAATGATTTCCCAAGTCCGAGTCTCCCGCAGGAAGAGTTCGTATTTTTCCATGTCGCTCTTTTTGAGGAGAGACACAAAGGCATTGACCACAAAGGCATAGTGCTGGGACGAAACGCTGAAAAGCTCGCGATTGGCAACCGGGTTCTTATAGCGTTCCTCCAGAAGCTGGGTCTGCTCTACCACTTGGCGGGCATAAGAAAGAAACTCCATACCGTCCTTGGTCAGGGTAATGCCTTTGGGATTGCGGATGAAGATGTTAATACCCATTTCATTTTCTAGATCCCGCACGGCATTGGATAGGCTAGGCTGGGTGATAAAAAGTTGCTTGGCAGCTTCGTTCATGCTGCCAGTCTCGACGATTTTGATAATATAGTGTAATTGTTGAATTCTCATAGGTCTATTTTATCATATTAGCATTGACAAAACACGGTTTAAGTTGTAAAATATTTTAAATTCAACCTTTAAGGAAGTCCAGAGAGACTGCAAGGAAACGGAAAAAGAACAGAAGGCCCAAGTGCCTTTCTTTTGTAAAACCTTGCTGTGGCGAGGTTTTTATCATATAAGGAGAAAGAGGGTATCATGGTTAGCGAAAACTGTAAAAAGAGATTTGGCAAGGTTATGCTGGAGCAAATGGAGCTGCTGGATCAAGTAGAAATTGCGCCTCAGATTTTTTCGATGCGTCTGAGAGGCCAGATGGTGAGCCAGATGCAGGTCGGGCAATTCCTGCATATCCGAGTGCCAGATGATAGCAAGTTGTTGCGGCGTCCGATTTCCATATCGGAGATTGACCGAGAGCAGCAAATCTGCCGGATTATCTATCGGGTCGAAGGTGGCGGGACGGCCATTTTCTCTCAGCTTCCTGTCGGTAGTTACCTCGATGTCATGGGGCCTCAGGGAAATGGCTTTGATTTGTCTCCGGTAGAAAAGGGGGACAAGGTCTTGATTATTGGTGGTGGTATCGGTGTACCTCCTCTTTTGCAAACGGCCAAAGAACTGCATGCTAAGGGTGCCCACGTTACAGCAGTATTAGGCTTTGCCAATCAATCTGCGGTTATTTTGGAAGAAGAATTTCGTGAGTGTAGTCAGTTATTTATCACCACAGATGATGGCACTTATGGTCAAAAGGGCTATGTATCAACCATTGTCGACGAGCTGACAGATGAGTTTGCTGCGGTCTATTCCTGCGGGGCGCCCGGTATGCTCCAGTATGTGGATCGAAAATTTCATGATCATCCCCATGCTTATCTATCAATGGAGTCACGGATGGCTTGTGGCATGGGCGCCTGCTATGCCTGCGTCGTTCATGTAGCAGGTCAGGATGAAGCAGTTAATAAGCGGGTCTGCGAAGACGGACCAGTTTTTGAGACTGGAACCATCGTGCTTTAGGAGGATAAGGAAATGACTGAAAATCGTTTAAAAATTTCTCTGCCAGGCTTAGAGCTAAAAAATCCAATCATTCCAGCTTCAGGTTGTTTTGGCTTCGGTCAAGAATATGCCAAATACTATGACTTGGATCTACTGGGCTCTATCATGATCAAAGCGACGACGCAACATCCCCGCTTTGGCAATCCAACGCCCCGTGTGGCTGAGACGCCAGCTGGCATGCTCAATGCTATCGGTCTCCAAAATCCAGGTGTAGATGCCGTTTTGGCTGAAAAACTTCCTTGGCTGGCCAAGCATTATCCAGATTTGCCGATTATTGCCAATGTGGCCGGTTTTTCCAATGAAGAATATGCTTATGTATCTGGAAAAATCTCCCAAGCTCCCAATGTCAAGGCAATTGAGCTCAATATTTCCTGCCCCAATGTAGACCATGGCAATGCGGGGCTTTTAATCGGGCAAGTCCCTGAGCTAGCTTATGAAGCAGTAAAAGCAGCAGTTGCTGCCTCCCAAGTCCCAGTCTATGTCAAATTGACCCCCAGCGTAGCAGATATTACTCAAGTGGCCAAGGCGGCAGAAGATGCGGGCGCGAGCGGACTGACCATGATCAATACCTTGGTGGGAATGCGTTTCGATTTGAAAACGAAGCGGCCAATCATTGCCAATGGAACGGGTGGTATGTCTGGCCCAGCTGTCTTTCCTGTTGCGCTCAAGTTGATTCGTCAGGTTGCTCAGTTCACCAAACTGCCAATCATTGGCATGGGCGGAGTTGACTCGGCAGAGGCGGCGCTGGAGATGTTTATCGCCGGTGCATCAGCTATCGGTGTCGGAACGGCGAATTTTACCGATCCATATGCCTGCCCCAACATCATAGAAAAGTTGCCGCAAGTCATGGATAAATATGGCATTGAAAACCTAGAAAGCTTGAGAAAAGAAGTCAGAGAAAATTTACTTTAAGCTCGATTTTCTCTTGACAAACTTCCCAGTAAATTATAGAATGTTTAAGATAAAACCTTTAAAGAAGTCCAGAGAGGCTCTAAGGCGCATACGTTTAAAATGGCAGATTCTGCCTAATTTTCGTGTAACCTTGCTCTCGGGCAAGGTTTTTTCTATGATTTTAAATCATTGCTATTTTTAGTAAATAATAAGGAGAACCTACCTCATGCGTGAAGAACGTCCCATTATCGCCCTAGACTTTCCATCCTTTGATGATGTCAAAAACTTCCTGGAGCATTTTCCTGAAGATGAAAAACTTTACGTCAAAATCGGCATGGAATTCTTTTATGCCATTGGTCCAGAAATTGTGCATTATCTGAAAGGTTTGGGACATAGTATTTTCCTCGATTTGAAATTGCACGATATCCCTAATACCGTGCGTTCAGCTATGTCTGTTTTGGGAACATTCGGCATTGATATGGTGACAGTTCATGCAGCTGGCGGTGTTGAGATGATGCGGGAGGCCAAAAAAGTTCTCGGCGACAATGCTAAATTGGTAGCAGTGACCCAGTTGACTTCGACCAGTGAAGAAGACATGCGCGACTGTCAAAATATCCAAACGACCGTGCAGGAATCGGTGGTAAATTATGCCCGCAAAGCCAAGGAAGCTGGGCTGGATGGGGTTGTTTGTTCAGCCTTGGAAGTTGAGCTCATCAAGGAAGCTACGGCGGACGATTTTCTTTGCGTGACGCCAGGTATCCGGCCGGCAGGTGCTGAAATCGGTGACCAAAAGCGGGTTATGACGCCACAGGAAGCCCATCAGATTGGCAGCAATTATATTGTAGTGGGTCGGCCAATTATTCAGGCTGAAAATCCTTGGGATGCCTATCATGAAATTAAGAGGCAGTGGAACAGCTAAGCAAGAATAAGACTTTCAAATGAAACCGTCAAACGAGACGAATAGCTTAAAAAACAGATGTATAAGGAGTAAGAAATGACTTTAGCCAACGATATTGCACGTGACTTGTTGAAAATCAAAGCAGTTTACTTGAAACCAGAGGAGCCTTTCACTTGGGCTTCTGGGATCAAATCACCGATTTACACAGATAACCGAGTGACTTTGGCCTACCCAGAAACTCGGACTTTGATTGAAAATGGCTTTGTCGAAAAGATTCGTGCAGAATTTCCTGATGTGGAAGTGATTGCGGGTACGGCAACAGCAGGCATTCCTCACGGGGCTATCATCGCCGACAAGATGAATCTACCTTTTGCTTATATCCGCAGCAAACCAAAAGATCACGGGGCGGGTAATCAGATTGAAGGGCGTGTCGCTCCTGGTCAAAAGGTAGTTGTGATTGAAGATTTGATTTCCACTGGTGGGTCTGTCTTGGATGCTATTACGGCAGCCAAGCGTGAAGGAGCGGATGTGATCGGTGCTGCAGCCATTTTCACCTACGAATTGCCGAAGGCGGATAAGAACTTTGCAGATGCAGGCGTGAAGTTGGTGACCTTGTCAAACTATACAGAGCTTATCCACTTGGCTGAGCAAGAAGGCTACATCAATGCAGAAGGATTGGCTTTGCTGAAGAAGTTCAAAGACGATCAAGAAAATTGGCAAAATTAAGAAGGTACGAGGAGGCGGGACGAGGATGTCCCTGTCTCCTTTTTAGGGATGATTTTTGATGTCGTTCACTTTTTAAAATAGCAAAAAAACCTTGATTTTGTTATAATGAAGCTATGTCTAAGATTTATCATGTCACTTTTTCGATCCTGCAAAAAATCATGCTGGTGCTAAGTCTCCATTGGTTGTTTACAGCTATTGGTTTCGGTGTCTATTTGGCTTATTTGAATAGTCTGGCTCTGATTATTTTTGGAATTGTAGCTGTTTTCGCAGTTCATTATCGCATTCAACTTAAAAAGTGCTATCAATTTCTAATGCGGAATAAGCTTGCCATAGCGTTTGCAGCTCTTCTTTTTCAGATCATCGTGCTCTTATCGGCTGAGCTTTTGATTAGACGGGATGCAGCGGTAGTTTTTACAGGGGCTTTCAAGTACCTGAAGGAGTCATCTATTTCCAGCTATCTGACGCGCAATCCCAATAATCTGCCCCTCTTTCTCTATGAGCGTTTTTTCTTCAACCTTTTTGGAGAAGCAGCTCTCTGGATTATGCAGGGACTCAATCTTTTTTATGTCAATATTGCGGCTTGGATCCTCTACAAAGGCTGTCAGAGATATTTTTCTCAGACTGTAGCAGATGTGACATTTACCCTCTATGTGGCTCTGGTCGGATTTTCACCTTATTACATGTCCATGTATACTGATATTCCCCCTCTGCCTTTAATTAGTTTGCAGATTTTTCTGGCTCTTGGTTTACTCAAAAATCAGGAAAAAACCAGACAAATCATTGGCAGAAGCCTCTTGCTAGGAATTCTGACCAGTCTTGCCTTTCTGATTCGTCCGACAGTGATGATTTTGATGATTGCTGCTTTGGGAGTGCTTTTTTTGAGAAAAAACTGGAAAAAGTTTTTCTTGACTGCGGCGGTATTCGGCCTTGGTTTTTCTGCTAGCTATCTTCCCCTTCATTACGGTCTAGCTCATCAGACAGAAGTGCCGATTATCCAAGGGAAAGGACTGGCCAAAGGGCCGCTACTTTTTGTCAATCTAGGCCTGACCTTTATCGGACACAATCAAGAAGATATGAAAGAAGGTCTTTTGCAATATGTTGATCCTGACAAGCGAGCTGACTACAATAATGGAATGTTTGCTACCGAAAATGTCATTAAGGAAATCAAGCGTCGCCTGAAGGAATATACACCGCTGACTTTTCTTCAACACCTGTATTATAAGCAATCTTTGACGGTTGCCGAAGGCAACTTGGGCTGGCTTTATAGGAGTGTTGAACATGAAAAAACGCCCTATATTTCACCGCTTTATGAAAGCACAAAAGACAATAGACTTGCTCAGTTTATTCGTGATTTTTTCCTGAATTCCGATAAAGATAGTTATCGTTTTTATTCGCTGCTCAAGCAGGTGGTTTGGATTATTATGGCTTTGGGGCTTGTCTTTGCCCTTTGGAAATACCGACCAGATGACTCTTTGAATTTCTTAATTTTGGCAGTCTTTGGAGGTTTGCTCTTTTTACAGATTTTTGAAGGAGGGAAGACCCGGTATCTGATTCAGTTTCTGCCGCAAATTCTAATTCTGTCAGCTGTGGGCTTAACTCAGTATCCGCTAGACTTGACTCGCATGAAATTTTGGAAAAAATGAGGTCTAAGGAGACCTATTGTCATCCCTTGCTCGTAAACATAGAATGTAAAATAAAAAGGAGAGAAGATGCAGCATTCAGCTTGGCACGCTTTGATTAAGGAGCAGCTGCCAGAAGGTTATTTTGCAAAAATCAATCATTTTTTAGACGAAGTTTATGCTTCAGGAACCATTTACCCACCTCGCGACAAGGTTTTTAATGCCATTCAGACGACGGATTTGGCGGATGTTAAGGTGGTTATTTTAGGGCAGGATCCCTACCACGGACCGAGACAGGCGCAGGGCTTGAGTTTTTCGGTCCCTGATGACATTCCAGCACCGCCTTCTTTGCAGAATATTCTCAAAGAACTGGCTGATGATATCGGAGTGAAAGAGTCGCATGATTTGA
Organism: Streptococcus sp. STC1396; assembly: GCF_058933875.1. Taxonomy (NCBI): domain Bacteria; kingdom Bacillati; phylum Bacillota; class Bacilli; order Lactobacillales; family Streptococcaceae; genus Streptococcus; species Streptococcus sp. STC1396. Next base: position 36,919 of record NZ_JBZYCU010000016.1, read on the forward strand.
CTTCATGGGCCCAGCAAGGAGTTCTCTTGCTCAATGCTGGACTGACAGTGCCTGCTGGCCAAGCCAACGCTCATGCCGGCTTGATTTGGGAGCCTTTTACGGATGCCATTATTAAGGTCGTTAATGCAAAGTCAGATCCGGTTGTCTTTATACTCTGGGGTTCTTACGCCCGCAAGAAAAAAGCTTTGATTAGTAATTCCCAACATTTGATTATTGAGTCGGCTCATCCAAGTCCGCTATCTGCTTACCGTGGCTTTTTTGGCAGTAAACCCTTTTCCCGCACCAATGAGTTTTTAGTTACTAAAGGCTTGGAGCCTATCAATTGGTTAGCATAGGAGGTAGTATGGTTCAGTTAGCAACGATTTGTTATATTGATAATGGTCGGGAGTTTCTCATGTTGCACCGCAACAAAAAGCCCAACGATGTCCATGCTGGGAAATGGATTGGTGTCGGTGGCAAGCTAGAGCGGGGAGAAACCCCGCAGGAATGCGCTGCTCGCGAAATTTTAGAGGAAACAGGGCTAAAGGCCAAGCCTGTCCTAAAAGGTGTTATTACTTTTCCAGAATTCACTCCCGACTTGGACTGGTACACCTATGTTTTCAAGGTGACGGAGTTTGAAGGAGAGTTGATTGATTGCAATGAAGGGACGCTGGAATGGGTGCCTTACGATCAGGTTTTGTCCAAGCCAACTTGGGAAGGGGATCATACCTTTGTTGAATGGCTGCTGGAGGATAAGCCCTTCTTTTCAGCCAAATTTGTTTATGATGGTGATAAACTGCTCGACACGCAGGTCGATTTTTACGAATAAAGGAGATAAAAAATGCTATTAATCAAGAATGGCCGTGTAATGGATCCTAAGTCTGGTCTAGATCAAGTGTGTGATGTGCTGGTGGAGGGCAAGAACATTGTCAAAATCGGCCAAAATCTGGAAGCGACTGATGCCCAAGTTCTAGATGCCAGTGGTTTGGTCGTTGCCCCCGGTCTGGTTGACATTCACGTTCATTTTCGGGAGCCGGGTCAGACTCATAAGGAAGACATTCACACAGGAGCTTTGGCAGCGGCAGCGGGCGGTTTTACAACGGTCGTTATGATGGCCAATACCAATCCGACTATTTCTACAGTTGAAACCCTGCAGGAAGTGCTGGAGTCTGCTAGTCGTGAAAATATTCATATCAAGTCGGTCGCGACCATTACTGAGAATTTCGATGGCCAGCATTTGACAGATTTCAAAGCTCTCTTGGCTGCTGGTGCCGTTGGCTTCTCAGATGACGGGATTCCTTTGGAAAGTTCAAAGGTTCTTCGAGAAGCCTTGATCGAAGCCAGAAAAAACAAGACCTTTATTTGTCTGCATGAGGAAGATCCAGGACTCAACGGTATTCTGGGCTTCAATGAACATATCGCCAAAGAGCATTTTAATTTTTGCGGGGCGACAGGTGTGGCTGAATACAGTATGATTGCCCGTGATGTCATGATTGCCTATGATGCCAAAGCTCATGTCCATATCCAGCATCTATCTAAGGCAGAAAGTGTCAAGGTTGTCGAGTTTGCCCAAAAACTGGGGGCTCAGGTAACGGCAGAAGCAGCACCTCAGCACTTCTCCAAGACTGAGTCTCTGCTGTTGACCAAGGGCAGCAGTGCTAAGATGAATCCGCCTTTGCGGTTGGAATCTGACCGTATGGGTGTCATTGAAGGGCTCAAATCGGGTGTCATTTCCGTTATTGCAACGGACCACGCACCTCACCATGCTGATGAGAAAAATGTGGCGGATATTACCAAGGCGCCGTCTGGTATGACTGGTCTTGAAACCTCGCTTTCTCTGGGGCTGACCTATCTGGTGGAAGCAGGGCACCTTAGCCTCATGCAACTGTTAGAGAAAATGACGGTCAATCCAGCTAGTCTCTATGATTTTAATGCTGGTTTTCTGGCCGAAGAAGGTCCAGCTGACATCACTATTTTCGATCCTAAAGCTGACCGCTTAGTCTCCGATCACTTTGCATCTAAAGCAGCCAACTCACCTTTTGTTGGTGAAGAACTCAAAGGTCAAGTCAAATATACCATCTGCGATGGAGAAATTGTCTTCCAAGCCTAAGTTTAAATTTGCAGAATAGCAACGTCCCTTTCAGATTTGGGGCGTTTTTTCTTATTATGGAGGAAAAGAGAGGACTTGGTTAAAATCTGACCAAATAAGATTCACTTTTTACAAAAAAACGGTATAATATTAGAAAAAACATAGATTGGAGCTTTTTGATGAAAAAGAAGCATCTTATTTTACCTGTTTTATCCACAATCCTTTTGGCGCCTGCCTTTTTGGCCCATCAAGTTGCGGCGGATGATGTTCAACCAGCTACGACAGTGTCAAATCTTAGCAACTCTGTTCAACAGCCAGCTGAAACTGAAGTAGCACCGACCAGTGGTGAATCTGCCGATGAAGCTAGCGTAAATGCAGCTATAGCTGCTAATGGTCAGGATGCATCAGGTGCGGCGGCTCCTGAAGCAAATTTGCCTGAGGCAACCATTCTTCACACAAATGATGTACACGGTCGTATCGTGGAAGAAAAAGGTGTTATCGGAGATGCCAAGCTTGCAGCTGTCATCAAAGAAGAACGTGCGAAAAATCCTCAAACTCTCGTTGTGGATGCAGGTGATGCTTTCCAAGGTCTGCCAATTTCAAACAGTTCAAAAGGGGAAGAACGTGCGAAGATTCTGAACGAAATTGGCTATGATGCCATGGCAGTTGGTAACCATGAATTTGACTTTGGTTTGGATGAAGCCAAAAAATACAAAGAAATTCTCAATTTCCCACTGCTCAGCTCCAATACTTATGCTAACAATGCACGTGTTTTCCAAGCTTCAACCATTGTAGACAAGGATAAGAATGTAGAAGGTGATGAGTTTGTTGTAATCGGGGTAACCACTCCTGAGACAGCTACAAAAACTCACCCTAAAAACATTCAAGGTGTGACCTTCGTGGATCCAATCACAGAGGTTAATCGGGTGATTGACGAGGTCGAAGCACGTGCAGCTGCAGAAGGCAAGACTTACAAAAACTATGTTGTTCTGGCTCACTTAGGTATCGATACTACGACTCCACTTGAATGGCGCGGCTCTACTCTAGCGGCAGCCCTGTCTGCAAATGAAAAACTCAGAGGCAAACGTGTTACCGTGATTGATGGTCACTCTCATACAGTTGAGTCCACTACTTACGGAGAAAATGTGACCTACAACCAGACTGGCAGCTACTTACATAATATCGGTAAAGTTACCTTTAAGGCCAACCAACTTCTGGGCAATCCTCAGCAAATTTCAGCTGAAATAGCTAAAAAAGCGACTCCAGACCCAGTTGTAGCAGAGATGGTCAAGAAGATTAAGGAAAAATACGATGCAGAAAATGCCAAGGTAATCGTGTCCAATAGCCCTGTGGAGCTTAACGGTGATCGTGAAAATGTCCGCGTTCGAGAAACCAATCTGGGAAATGTGGTAGCAGATGCCCTTTACAAATATGGCCAAACAGGATTTGCCAATAAAACAGATTTGGCTGTGACCAACGGTGGCGGACTGCGGGAAACCATTGCTAAAGACAAGCCAATCACTAAGGGAAATGTCATTGCTGTATTGCCATTTGGAAATACCATTTCTCAAATCAAGGTAACAGGTCAGAATATCGCAGATATGTTTGCCAAATCTTTGGGCTCAATCCTTCAAGAAAAAGATGGAAAACCTGTCTTGGATGAAAACGGTCAGCCATTGTTAGAGCCAAGCGGCGGTTTCCTGCAAGTCTCTGGTGCTAAAGTTTACTATGACACAACCCTGCCAGCAGAGAAACGTATTCTTCACATCGAAATCAAGAATAAAGAAACAGGTGCTTATGAGGCTCTTGATCTGGCTAAGACCTATTACCTGACAACCAACGACTTCTTAGCAGCCGGTGGTGACGGTTATACCATGCTGGGTGGTGCACGTGAAGAAGGGCCATCTATGGACGTAGCATTTGCAGACTATCTGGAAAGTGCAGATTTGACGGCTTATGCAGTTATCAATCCAAATTCTCGCACGATTTCTATGTCTGCTAGCAAGGATACAGATGGTGATGGCTACACAGACATCGAGGAGATCAAACAAGGCACCAATCCAAATGATGCCGCTTCTAAGCCTGAACAAAGTAGCCCTACTACCCCAACGACTCCTAACAATCCAGTAGTTCCATCTCACCTGAGCCAGCCGACCTATCAAGCTCCAGCACAGGTTCGTCCTACAGGAGCAGTAAGTAAGCAAGAAACTCTTCCACAAACAGGAAGCAAGAATCCTTTCCTTATTTCCCTCTTTGGACTGGTTCTGGGAACGTTCGGCGTAGCAAGCCTGAAAAAAACTCAAAAAGACTAAAAAAATGAGGCTGGGACAAAAGTCCTAGCCTCTCAATTGTTTTTGGATTGTCGAGCAAGACGCAGTGGTTGAGTGGGCTCTACTAGGCTGATTTCATCAGCTTTTACAGCCCTACTCAACTGTGCGGAGGTGGGACGACGAAATCGAATTCTAACGAATTACCGATTTCTGTCCCACTCTCATTTTTTTGGATTTTGCTTAGTGAGGTTGATGCCCCAAGGGATTAGGTTTTCGGTTTTATTTCGAATCCGCTGGATATTATCACGGTGGCGAATGATGATAATAGCTGCCAAGAGGATAATAATCAGGGTAAAAAGGAGATCATAGCTAGGTAAAAGAAAGCCCAAAGCAGGGAAAAGCAAAGCGGACAGGATGCCCACGATTGCGGAGACCACGCTGGCTAAGGAAATCATACTTCCCAGATAAAGGGTTGTCACAAAGACAAGTATTAGATAGATGAAGAAAGCTGGTGAGAAGCCTAGAACGACTCCCGCACTAGTCGCTACAGCCTTGCCCCCTTTAAAGCCCGCAAAGATAGGGAAAGTATGACCAATCACAGCCAAGAGACCAAAAATCAGTGGTGATATCCCCTCAATATGCAGGAAAAGCGGAAGCAGAGTTGCCAGTGTACCTTTGAAAAAGTCAATGACAAAAGTGGCGGTGCCAGCCGTCTTACCCAAGATCCGGAAAGTATTGGTCGTGCCAGTATTGCCACTACCGTATTCCCGCAGGTTCTTTTTAAAGAAAATCTGTCCAATCCACAACCCTGTCGGAATGGAGCCCAGTAAGTATGCTAGTATTAATCCAATTATCGTGTTCATCATGATTTCATTATACCATGATTTGGGGTTTGGACAAAGGACTATTCTGAGAATATTTTCAAGGAATTGTCTAGTCTGACGATCGTCAGCTAAGGCGAATTTCAGCTAATTGAGTGGAAATCTAGGTCCTATCAGCCTTTTTAAGGCTATTTTTTAGAAAAAACTTTGCAAAATTTACCAAAAACCTGTAAGATAATAAGGATGACTATCATGCAGGAGGTTCCTTGTGGCAAAAAAGGAAATCAATATTAACAATTATAATGACGATGCCATTCAGGTATTAGAAGGGTTGGATGCGGTCCGCAAACGTCCGGGGATGTATATCGGTTCAACCGACGGAGCGGGACTTCACCATCTGGTCTGGGAAATTGTAGACAATGCAGTCGATGAGGCCTTGTCAGGCTTCGGTGACCGAATCGAGGTCACCATCAACAAAGACGGCAGTTTGACTGTCGCAGACCACGGACGCGGGATGCCAGTCGGCAAGCACGCTATGGGCATTCCCACGGTTGAGGTCATTTTCACAGTTCTCCACGCTGGCGGTAAGTTTGGCCAAGGGGGATATAAGACCTCGGGCGGTCTCCACGGTGTAGGGTCCTCTGTTGTCAATGCCCTGTCCAGCTGGTTAGAAGTGGAAATCACGCGCGACGGCACTGTTTACAAGCAGCGCTTTGAAAATGGCGGAAAACCAGTCACTACGCTCAAGAAAATCGGCACGGCACCTAAGTCCAAGTCTGGGACCAAAGTGACCTTCATGCCGGACGATACGATTTTTTCAACGACAGACTTCAAGTACAACACCATTGCGGAGCGCCTTAAGGAATCAGCCTTTCTGCTCAAGAATGTCCGCCTGTCACTGACTGATGCGCGGACTGGCGAAGAAGTGGAGTTTCACTATGAGAACGGGGTTGAAGACTTTGTCAGCTATCTCAATGAAGACAAGGAAACCCTGACTCCTGTTCTCTATTTCGAGGGCGAGGAGAGCGGCTTCCAAGTTCAGGTGGCCCTCCAGTACAACGACGGCTACTCGGACAATATCCTGTCCTTTGTCAATAACGTCCGCACCAAGGACGGCGGTACCCACGAGACGGGGCTCAAGACCGCTATTACCAAGGCTATGAACGACTATGCCAGAAAGACAGGCCTGCTCAAGGACAAGGACAAGAATCTGGAAGGATCGGACTACCGCGAGGGTCTAGCTGCTGTCCTGTCTATCCTCATCCCAGAAGAACACCTCCAGTTTGAAGGCCAGACCAAGGACAAGCTGGGCAGTCCTTTGGCTCGTCCGGCCGTGGACTCCATCGTCTCTGACAAGCTGACCTTCTTCCTCTTGGAAAATGGCGAGTTGGCTTCTAATCTCATCCGCAAGGCTATCAAGGCCAGAGATGCCAGAGAAGCAGCCCGCAAGGCACGAGACGAAAGTCGCAATGGCAAGAAGAATAAGAAAGACAAGGGCTTGCTCTCTGGTAAGCTAACTCCGGCCCAGTCCAAGAATCCAGCCAAGAACGAACTCTATCTGGTCGAGGGAGACTCTGCCGGTGGCTCTGCCAAGCAAGGCCGTGACCGTAAGTTCCAAGCCATCCTGCCCCTGCGCGGTAAGGTTATCAATACTGCTAAGGCTAAGATGGCCGACATTCTCAAGAACGAAGAAATCAACACCATGATCTACACGATTGGAGCGGGTGTGGGTACAGACTTTACCCTTGAGGATGCCAACTACGACAAGATCATCATCATGACCGATGCGGACACCGACGGTGCCCATATCCAAACCTTGCTGCTGACCTTTTTCTATCGCTATATGCGCCCGCTAGTCGAGGCTGGTCGCGTCTATATCGCCCTGCCGCCTCTCTACAAGATGTCCAAGGGCAAGGGCAAGAGCGAAGTTGTCGAGTATGCTTGGACCGATGGCGAGCTGGACGACCTGCGCCGCAAGTTTGGCAAGGGTGCCATGCTTCAGCGCTACAAGGGGCTCGGTGAAATGAACGCTGACCAGCTCTGGGAGACGACCATGAATCCTGAAACCCGCACCCTCATCCGTGTCACCATTGAAGACCTAGCCCGCGCCGAACGCCGTGTCAATGTCCTCATGGGTGACAAGGTCGAACCACGCCGTAAGTGGATTGAGGATAACGTCAAGTTTACTCTTGAGGAGAGTGGGGTGTTTTAGGAGGAATTTATGACGAGAAAAAATTATTTTGAGCTTATTCAGAATATGGGATTTGATGCAGATAAAGAGTTTGAAATAATTTCAAAACTTATATCGGAAAAAAGACGACCATATCCATTTTCATCAATTCTAAATAAACTATTTAGTTCAATTTTACAAAAAGAATATGGAGAATTTCGTTTTTATGTAAATTCAGGTGATGTAGAAGGTTTATTACTTAATAATGGTTTATCTAAAGAAAATTTATTCATTCTAAAAGATGTACTCAATAAAAATTTATCGTTTCAAGATGTATTTAATAACAATTTTTTAATATATCTTAAATATAGAAAAACTCAGTTTAGTTCTTATGAGGAAGTAAAAGAATATTTTGAAAATAATATGAATGGTATTGAACGACTTTTTTCTTATATAGAGTTTATTCTTGATTTAAGATCTCTTCTAAATGATAATATTCATGTAAAATTTAGGGAATCAGATTTCTATGATCGTTTAGATCAGCTTTCGGACGACCTTTCAGACAACTTAATCTTAATATCAGATAGTTTTAAAGAAATTGAGGATAGAATAAACTATTCTCTAGATAAAACAAATCACGAACTGATTGAATTAGACAGTGGAAATCGGATCATTGTTGAAAAGAATGTTTATGCCTCAGAAGTTTCTCAAATTGTATCTGAAACGAGTATTCAAGATGCGATAAAGGTTTTAGAATATAATCATTTTGCAAATAAAGGAAATGTTCAGCGTAAGAAAGAAATACTTATTTCTTTAGCGAACTACCTTGAGCCATTAAGAAAAGAACTGAATAATTCTGAGGAATTAAAGGAGGTTTTCAAGGTTAATAATCAAAAGATTATTGCGTTTGAGAAGCTTTTTGAAATGTATAATAATTTTGGTCTAAGACATAACAATGCTAAACAATATCATCTTGATATGACTAATGAGAAACTAGAACAATGGTACGATGATATCTACACCTCATCCTTGTTTGTTATTCTAAGCTTGGATGAAGCTAGAATTTTATCAGAATTAACGTTTTTAAGAGAAGGATGACTCAATCCCACATCTGAAATTATCTTCCCCAGCTCTAAAACAAGAAATTTCACATGAAGGATTTCTTATCTAGCAGCAAAAAACCAAATCACACATGTGTAATTTGATTTTTTAGAGCAAAAGCCGAACGTTCACATGTGTTCCGAGCGGTTTTGGAGCAAAAGATTAAAAAACACATGAAGAAAGAGGAGTTTTATGAAAAAAGAATATGGAATCACTAGTTTAACTGTACGCAATTTGGAAAACAATGAATTTTTCCAGCTTATGTCTGAGAGCATGGAGGAGATTTCGGCTTTTAATAATGCCAACAAGGTAGATGCTATTTACACGAATAAGCTGGCGGAGATGGAGCAACTTTTGGCTAAGCTACAAGGCGGGCTTCATCAGACCAAGTCCAGCAAGCTGGTGGCTAGTCTAGATAAAGCTGACCGTGAGCGTGACGATGCTTTGTCTACGCTCCAGTCTTTGGTTCGGGCCTTTGCGCGTGTCAAGGACGCAGCGACCAAGGAAGCCTACGAGACCCTGTCTCAGCTCCTGAAAAACTATAGCGGCCTCGCTGGAACTAGCTTTGAAAAGGAGACCGAGGGCATCAACCACCTGCTCCAAGAGCTGAAAAAGTCAGCCTACCAGACAGCGTTAGCTAAGCTTCATCTGGAAGCCCATGTCGATAGTCTGGCTGCTGCTCAGAAAGCCTTTGACAAGGTTTATAAGGAGCGACTGACTGAGCTCAAGGGCAAGGCTCCAAGCCAAAATAAGACTGTCCGCCTCAAGCTGCAGGAAATCTATGATTTCCTTGTGGACTTCACCGCTATCGGTGCTTACGCTTATCCCGAAAGAACTCACATGGTCAATCTCCGTGACCATCTCAACACTATCCGCAGCCGCTATAAAAAACGCAAGCCAGCTAAGAAAGCGAAGGAAGAAGTGGCGGAGGCGAACTAGCAACTTCTGACGAAAGGAGCTAACCATGACGCTTGACAATAAACTGGGGCTGATGGATTCACTTGAACTAGCCAAGATGGAAGAAAAAATCAGCAAAACTCGAGCGAAAGAGCTTTTTGAAGAGCAGTTTCTGGACGATAAAGTAGCTGGCACCTATGCCACTCTAGCCTTTATTCACGGGTTCTTGTTTGAAGAAATTTATGACTTTGCTGGTCAGATTCGGACAGTCGATCTCTCCAAAGGGAACTTTCGTTTTGCGCCTGTCATGTATCTGGCAGCTTCCTTGGAAAATGTTGATCGAATGCCTCAGCTGACCTTTGATCAGATTGTCGAAAAGTATGTGGAGCTAAATATTGCTCATCCTTTCCGCGAGGGAAATGGCAGAAGTATGAGGCTTTGGCTGGACCACCTACTCAAGGCTGAGCTGGGGCAAGTCGTGGACTGGTCTCAAGTGGACAAGGAGGATTACCTCCTAGCCATGGAGCGCAGCCCTATTCGAGACACAGAAATCAACCACGTTCTCAAGCGAGCCCTCACAAAGGACATTCATAACCGCAACCTCTACATGATAGGCGTAGACCATAGTTACTACTATGAAGGCTATAGCCTGTATAAGGCTGAGGAGTTGTGAATATGGGAACTAAGGAGTTTTTAGAATGAGAGCAACAGACTATAATAAAGCATATCCGGAAGATCTTATTGGTCAAGATTTTTTCAAAGATGATATGTTAGAAAAACTTGGTGTAACTTCTTATGATTTAGAATACAAATTTGGTAGTTATAAATTGCCTGATGTGCAGGAATGTGATTTTGAAGGTATTGATTGGAATAAACCGTACAATTTTGGATTTGATAGCTTTAGCCGTCCAGTAGGGGGTGTCGGTTTGGCAACAAAAGAATCAATAACTAAAAGCGATAAACCGGGAAGAGGATTAAGAGGAAAGAGTCCGTTCACAGGAACAGGTTTTGATGCAGGGCATATATTGGGAAGAGAACTTTTTTTAGGGAGTGATTTTAATACCAGCAAAAAAAATATGGAAAACATATATCGGCAAACAACATGGTCAAATGAAGGTAATCAGCCAAAGGAACAAAATTGTTACGAAGCTAGGTGGGGCTATAACCAAACATATTTTGAAAATCTTATTAGAAATAGAATTTGTAAGAAAGATAGTTCTATTGAAGTGAAATATCGTGCCGATTTGATTTATCATGAGGAAGAATTGATTCCGAGAGGTATTCATATCAGAAGTTTGTGCAATAAGCCGGATGAGTATGAGGAGCTTAATTTTAATTACTTCATTCCGAATGTAGAAATTGGTGGAATTATTGGCTATAATTCTACTGAAAAATTAAGACTTGTATCAGATGAATAAAAATTTTTATCAATGATGCAATAGTACGGGTAGAGATTGAGAAATAACTAAATGAGTTGTATAGCTAGGGAAAAGGTCTGTTGTCAAAGTCATACAAAAAATGAGTATGGAATTTGTCAAAGAATTTGATAATGAAAAAGTTCCAGCAGACAGTCCCCTTTATAGACATGTCCTCTACAGAATCAAGAGTTTTCACTAAAAAGGCAGGTATTCCCATGAGAACTGAATCCGAGATGTTTGATGTGATTTTGCAAACCGCAAAAGTGCTACAGGTTGACGCTGTCGCCATGTCCGGTTCGCGGACAAACCCGAATGCTCCCAAGGACGAGTTCCAAGACTATGATGTGGTCTACATTGTGGAGGATTTGGATGGTTTGGCAGCTGACCTTGCATGGTTGGAAAGGTTTGGTAAGCGCATCATCGAGCAGCATAATGTACTTGACCATCGCCGCCTCTATCTCATGCTCTTTGAAGATGGCAATCGGATCGATTTGACCCTTTGTCCCAAGGAACACATCAAAGAGTGGGTGGATAGCGAAGCGGATTTTACGGTGCTGGATGACCCGCAGGGGCTTTTTGCCCCTTATGCACCGACGACTAAGCGCTATTGGACGGCACCAGCCAGCGCGATTGATTTTGACAAATCCTGCAATGAATTTTGCTGGGTCTCAGCCTATGTGGTCAAGGGCATTCGTCGCAAACAACTCATCTATGCTACGGATCATCTCTATGGCATCTGCCAGCAAGAATTGCTCAAACTTTTAGCTTGGCAAGTGGCAGCAGACAAGGGAACAGTTGATGTTGGCAAGAACTACAAATACCTTTTTCAGCATTTGCCTGCTGAGAAAGAGAAAGAATTTACATCCTTGCTTGACTTTTCTGACCAGAAAAAAATCACCAAGTCTCTCTTAGCTACCATGGACTTTTTCCACAAAGAAGCACAAGTTTTCTCTCTCAAAACTGGCTTCCACTATGACAAAGAGACCGCTGAGAAGATGCTGGCTTATGCTGAGGAGAGACTCGAAACAAATGAAATATTTACAAAATAATAAGATAACAAAATTTTTACTGATTAGTTTTCTCATTTCTTGGGGATTTGGTTGGGGATTGCTCGCTTTTCTGACGCAAATGAGCCTCTTAAGTCTAACAAGTCCGCTGGGGGTTTTTCTCCATCTGCTAGGAGGTTTCGGTCCAACCATTGCAGCCATTTCTTGTTTGCCTCAAAAATCAATTAAAAGCATAGTCTCTTTTATCTTAGGGGACTCAAAGAAATATATTTTGTTATTTCTTATACTAATTTTCGTGCAGACGGGTGTTATTGCTGTCTCGTCTAAGGAGATTAATCCAGCTTTTCCACTAGGAAATTTGTTTGTTGTTTTTTTGAGTGCAGTCTGTGTTTATGGTGGCGAAGAAGAATTGGGATGGCGAGGCATCTTGCAACCAACTTTGGAAACTAGATTCTCCTTTTGGATTTCTGGTTTGATAACAGGTTGTATTTGGGCAGTATGGCATGTACCTTTATGGTTTGTGATTGGAAGCTCTCAAAGTAGGATGCCTTTTATATTATTCAGTCTATTCGCAATTTATCTCAGCATTCTTCTAGCGGCTGTTTTCAAAAAGACTAAGTCGATCCTTTATTGCGCCATTTTTCACGGCCTAATTAATACCCTACTTAGCTTATTTGTTATTAAAATTAATCTTTTATTCATTCTAGGATTAGTAGGATTGCTCTTCTTTTCTCACTACCTACAAAGAAACAGTTAAATTTATAAAATATAGATTTACTTTGCAACAAAACATTTAAAAAAGAGAATTATTATGTCCAACATTCAAAACATGTCCCTTGAGGACATCATGGGAGAGCGCTTTGGTCGCTACTCCAAATACATCATTCAGGAGCGGGCTTTGCCAGACATTCGCGATGGCTTGAAGCCTGTTCAGCGCCGTATTCTTTATTCGATGAACAAGGACGGCAACACCTTTGACAAGGGCTACCGCAAATCTGCCAAGTCTGTCGGGAACATCATGGGGAATTTCCACCCTCACGGTGACAGCTCCATCTACGATGCCATGGTCCGTATGTCTCAGGACTGGAAAAATCGCGAGATTCTCGTTGAGATGCACGGGAACAATGGCTCAATGGACGGTGATCCACCGGCGGCTATGCGTTATACTGAGGCACGCTTGTCTGAAATGGCTGGCTATCTTTTGCAGGATATCGAGAAAGATACCGTTCCTTTTGCTTGGAACTTCGATGATACTGAGAAAGAGCCGACCGTTCTGCCGGCAGCCTTTCCTAACCTTTTGGTCAATGGAGCAACTGGGATTTCCGCTGGTTATGCTACTGATATTCCACCTCATAATCTTGCCGAAGTCATTGACGCGGTCATCTATATGATTGACCATCCGTCTGCCAAGGTGGACAAACTCATGGAGTTTCTGCCTGGCCCAGATTTTCCGACAGGAGCTATTGTCCAAGGTCGTGATGAGATCAAGAAGGCTTACGAGACTGGCAAAGGTCGCGTCGTGGTGCGTTCCAGAACTGAGATTGAAAAGCTGAAGGGCGGTAAAGAGCAAATCGTCATCACCGAGATTCCTTATGAGATTAATAAGGCGGTCTTGGTCAAGAAAATTGACGATGTGCGGGTCAATAACAAAGTGGCCGGAATTGCCGAGGTGCGGGACGAATCAGACCGGGACGGTCTTCGCATTGCCATCGAACTCAAGAAAGACGCCAATACTGAGCTGATTCTCAACTATCTCTTTAAGTACACCGACTTACAAGTTAATTACAACTTCAACATGGTGGCTATTGACAATTTCACGCCGCGTTTGGTGGGAATTGTGCCAATCTTAACCAGCTACATTGCCCACCGCAAGGAGATTATTCTGGCTCGCAGCCGGTTTGACAAAGCTAAGGCTGAGAAACGACTGCATATCGTGGAAGGATTGATTCGGGTGCTTTCTATCTTGGACGAGGTGATTGCCCTGATTCGTGCTTCAGAAAACAAAGCGGACGCCAAGGAAAATCTTAAAGTCAGCTATGATTTCACTGAGGAGCAGGCTGAGGCGATTGTCACTCTCCAACTCTACCGTTTGACCAATACAGACGTTGTTGTTCTGGAAGAGGAAGAAGCAGAGCTGCGCGAGAAGATTGCCATGCTGGCTGCCATTATCGGTGATGAGCGCACTATGTATAATCTTATGAAGCGAGAGCTCCGCGATGTCAAGAAGAAGTTTGGTAATCCGCGTCTCAGCGAGCTGCAGGATACAGCAAACGCCATTGAGATTGATACGGCTAGTCTGATTGTTGAGGAAGAGACCTATGTAAGCGTGACACGTTCTGGTTATATCAAGCGGACAAGTCCGCGTTCCTTCTCTGCTTCGACCTTAGAGGAGATGGGCAAGCGTGATGATGACCGCCTGATTTTCCTCAGTCCAGCCAAGACGACTCAGCACTTGCTGATTTTTACCAGCCTGGGAAATGTTATTTACCGGCCTGTTCATGAGCTGTCAGACATCCGCTGGAAAGAAATCGGCGAACACCTCAGCCAGACCATCAGCAATTTTGATACCAAGGAAGAGGTTATCTATACAGAATTGCTGGACAGCTTTGAGGAAGGGACTTACTTTGCAGCGACCAAGCTGGGCCAAATCAAGCGAGTGGAGCGCAAGGAGTTCAGCCCTTGGCGGACCTACAAGTCTAAGTCGCTCAAGTTTGCCAAGCTGAAAAATGAAGAAGATCAGGTCATTGCTCTGGCACCGATTAAGCTAGACGATGTCATGTTAGTGACTACAAAGGGCTATGCCCTGCGTTTCAATATTGAAGAAGTACCAGTTGTCGGAGCTAAGGCAGCTGGGGTTAAGGCTATCAACCTCAAGAAGGACGATGTCCTAGCGGCAGCCTTTATCGCCAACACAGACTCGCTTTACCTCCTGACTCAGCGCGGTTCGCTCAAGCGTATGGCGGTCGCAGACATTCCTGTTACTAGTCGAGCAAATCGCGGACTTCAAGTTCTGAGAGAGCTTAAGGCCAAGCCACATCGTGTCTTTGTGGCTGGACCGGTCTTTGGCGAAGCTACGGACTTTGACCTCTTTACTACCGAAGCAGAAGTCAGTGAGGAGCAGATTTTACAAGTCCTTTCTAATAAAGGAACGGCCTATGAAATCAATCTGGCTGACCTCAGCCTGTCTGAGCGCACCAGTAACGGCAGCTTTATCTCTGATACTATTTCAGACGAAGAAGTCTTCTCAGCTTATATCAAATAATCCATATTAGAGAGTGGGACAGACAGCCATGACGACATAGCCGTCACCCACAGAAACACGAAAATAAAGAAAACAGCCCTCATTTAGAAGTATAATATAAGTGAGGGCTTTGTGGTTGATAATTTCTTGAATATCACTTTCGCGGGACAAACTAATCCACTCTACCGACGAGTACCCCAAAATA
>NZ_JBZYCU010000017.1:0-50195 GCF_058933875.1 Streptococcus sp. STC1396
ACTAAGCCTCATGCGATTGCCTCTATACATCGTCTCATTCGAACAATGTATTACCTCATTACGCATAACAAACTTTACGATTACTCTTTGACCCAAAATCGATAAGGCTGTCTATGCCGTATTATTGTAACACCTTGTTTCAAAAAATACCAGATGAGGTGTTTTTTTTGCATGCCCTTTTATGGCTCAAAAAGTGTTAAAAATAAGACAGTAACCTCGGAATAGCTACTGTCTTATCTCATTTTTCACTTAAAGCCTTGACAGACTTGACAAATGGTAGAAAAGAGCCCTTTTAAAATTGATTTGGGAAAGGGTTAATAAAAGAATATTTTTTGGAAAAATGTTACAATGAGGTAATAAATCAAAGGAGTCGTATATGGAACATAAAGAAAAAGATTTTAGCTTATCCTGGTTTTTCAGATGGTTCTTAGATAATAAGGCTATTACCGTATTTTTGGTTACTTTACTCATCGGTTTGAACATTTTTGTTCTGAGTAAAATTAGTTTCATTTTTACCCCAGTAATTGAATTTATTGGCGTGATTATGTTGCCGGTAATTTTGGCTGGTCTGCTTTATTATCTGCTTAATCCTATCGTTGATTTTATGGAAAAGTATAAAATCAATCGTTTAGTGGCCATTACAATCGTCTTTGTATTGATTGGTTTATTAATTGTATGGGGCTTGGCTGTTGCTATTCCAAATTTGCAGCATCAAGCGGTTAGTTTTTCCAAAAATGTTCCCACTTATCTCAAGCAAGCCAATAAAATGATTGATGATGTTTTGACCAACTATATTTCGGATGATTTGAAGCCACAGATTGAGGAGTTTACGAATAATCTATCTACTCAAATAGCTACTTGGGCCAGTAATTTTTCATCTAGAGCAGTCAATTGGGCTAGCAATTTGATTAGTACGGCTTCGCAAATCATTGTGGCAATTATCATTATGCCTTTTATCCTTTTCTACCTTCTACGCGATGGGAAAAATCTCAAAGGTTATGTAGTGCAGTTTTTGCCTACGAAATTTCGGGATTCATTTGGTCAAGTCATGACGGATGTTAATACCCAGCTGGCTAATTATGTTCGTGGTCAGGTGACAGTAGCCATGATTGTATCTTTTATGTTTATGATTCTTTTCAAAATCATTGGCCTGCGTTACGGCGTGACTCTGGCTGTTGTTGCAGGAGTTTTGAACTTAGTACCTTATTTGGGAAGCTTTCTTGCCATGTTGCCGGCCTTAGTTCTAGGTTTGATTGCTGGACCGCTCATGCTTTTGAAGGTGATTGTTGTCTTTATTGTCGAACAGACGCTTGAAGGCCGTTTTGTTTCCCCGCTGATTTTGGGTAGCCAACTAAGTATTCATCCGATTACTATTTTATTTGTTTTGCTGACATCGGGGTCCATGTTTGGCATCTGGGGTGTTCTGTTGGGGATTCCTGCCTATGCCTCCGCCAAGGTTGCCATTACAGCGCTCTTTAAGTGGTACAAGAAGGTCAGCGGTTTGTATGAAGAAAGTGTTCAAGAACTAGGAGAAGGCAGTGAGTAAGAGTGAACAAATGTTAACAGCCCTGCAAAATCAGGATTTGGAACGGGCTGAGAAGTATTTTGAAGAGGCTCTGAGCCAAGATTCTAATCAAGAACTATTAGAGTTAGCCGATTACTTGGAAAGTATCGGCTTCTTCCCTCAGGCCAAGCGAATTTATGAGAAACTGGCTCCGTTTTATTCGGAATCTTATATCAGTCTGGCAACAATTGCTGGTGACGATGGAGATTTGGAGGAGGCATTTGCCTATTTGGAGGAGATTGACCCGACTAGTGAATGGTATGTGGCGGCTCTCTTGGCCAAGGCTGATCTCTATCAGTTAGAAGGATTGCCAGATGTGGCTCGGGAGAAATTGCTGGAAGCTGCCAAACTGTCGGATGAACCTTTGGTGACATTTGGTTTGGCAGAAATTGAGTTTGAATTGGAAAATTTTGCCCAAGCCATCAAGGAATATGCTCGGCTAGATAATCGCTCTATCTACGAGCAGACAGGCGTATCTACCTATCAGCGAATCGGACTTTGTTATGCCAGTCTGGGGAAAATCGAAGCAGCTATTGAATTTTTGGAAAAGGCTGTCGAGCTGGAATATGATGAAGAGACTGTCTATGAGTTGGCGGCTATCTTGTATGGTCAAGAGGAGTACCAAAAAGCCAATCTTTACTTCAAGCAGCTGGATACAATTTCACCAGATTTTGAAGGCTATGAGTATGCTTACGCGCAGTCTCTCCATGCAGAGCATAAGACTGAGGAAGCCTTGGCAATGACTGAGCAAGGCTTGACCAAAAATCCTTTCGAGACTCGCCTCTTGCTCCTTGCTTCGCAGCTATCTTATGAGCTGCATGATGTCGAACAGGCTGAGAACTACCTGCTAGCAGCTCAGGACAATGCTGATGATTTGGAGGAAATTGCTCTGCGCCTGACCAATCTCTATCTGGAGCAGGAACGTTACGAAGAAGTTTTAGCTTTTGAGAATCAGGATGTAGACAATGTCTTGACCCGCTGGAATCTGGCGCGTGCTTACCAGGCATTGGAAAACGTGGAGAAAGCTGGGGAGCTTTATCAGGAACTGGCAGCTGACTTGCAGGGAAATCCTGAATTTCTAGAAGAATTTGTTTATCTATTACGCGAGTTGGGTCGTGTGAAAGAAGCCAAAGTAGAGGCTGGCAAATATCTGAGTTTGGTTCCAGACGATACTGCTATGGCAGATTTGTACGAAAGTTTGTAGAATTTTCACTTCATAAAAAAGACGCATCATTTCTGCGTCTTTTTGAATAGCTTTATTGAAGGTTTAATTTATATTTGTAAATGAAGTGAACAGCAAAATAGAAACCGATAATTTTGATGATTTCATAGATATAAGCAAAGGAGAATATAAATGATTTCAAAACTGACCTGCCTAAAAAATTGTAGTATAATTCGTTGAACCAACCGAAGAAACCACCATTTGGAATGAAGAGACTGATGCTTCCCAAGATAATCCATAAAAGAAAAGCAAAAAGGATAGACATCAGAATGCGGTTATTTTTAAACAGATGGCCGATAGCCATTGCCAAGTAAAGAAAGAGGATTCCGGATACGAGTTGTAGAAATTGGCGAACGAGGTATAGAAGGATATAAGCGACATCCATATTTTTGAAGAAATCAAAAAGGTCAGCAATATTTGTACGGCTGATAGTAAAAGCTGTGAACAGGAGGCAGGAGAAAGAAAGTCCCAGGCTGATGGTACAAAGAAGTGACCAAGTAATAGCAGTCAGTAGCTTAGCCAAAAGCACCTGATGGGTAGTCACTGGCAGCGTCCAGGTTAAGTATCCTTCGCGTCCAAAGATATTTTTATAAAAGCGAACAATCGTGATGATTATATTGGATAAATAAACACCAGAAGCGGCAGAGACAAGAAGGAGTATCAAGAAGCCATAGAGAGCCCAGTAAACGGAGGTACTTGAATCATAGTTTGACTGAAGCTGGCTGGAGGTTGTAGTACTAACCGCTGTAATTCCCATGAGAATCGATAGGGCAGCCAAGACAGCAAATAAGATCAAATACCATTTATAGGTGGCTTTAAATTCATATTTTAAAAGTTTTCCAAACATATCACTTTCTCTCTTTCTAATAAAGACGGAACTGGTAACGGAAGATTTCATCAATAGATTGCTGGTATCTTTGACGCAGATTTGCAGCATTTTCATGGATTAGAATGGATCCTTGGTTGATAAAAATAACTTCGTCCAAGATTGGCTCTATATCAGCAATTAAATGAGTGGAGATAATGACAGATGAGTGAGGCGAACGGTTTTGGATAATGGTCCTCAAAATGTAATCTCGTGCAGCAGGATCGACACCGCCGATAGGCTCGTCCAAAATATAAAGGTCAGCCTGACGGCTCATGACTAAAATCAGCTGAACTTTCTCTTTATTTCCTTTGGAAAGATTTTTAAAAGAATCCTTCACATTGATATTGAGGTCATTTAAGAGTTGATAAGCTTTCGCAATGTTGAAGTCTTCATAAAAGTCTTGAAAGAATGTTAAAGCTTCTTCGACTTTTAGATTATCGTTTAAATAGCTTGTATCGGGAAGATAAGAGACGAATTTTTTAGATTCTGGCGAGGGAGTATTTCCTTTTAGATAAATAGTCCCAAATGTCGGCTGCAGTAAGCCGTTGATTAATTTGATGAGGGTGGTTTTTCCGCTCCCATTTGGTCCTAAGAGACCGACAATTTTGCCAGGCTGAATAGCTAGATTGACATTTGTCAGAGCTGCAGATTCTCCATAATTTTTCTGTATATGATCCAGATAAAGTAGTGGATAGGGATTCATAGGTATTTCCTTTGCAGTGTTTTTATATTTATTATAGCTTTTCGTTTTTAAATATGCAAAGGATAATGGAAGTGACGGGCTTGGTCATAGGGATATCTGTCTTTGTATTTAAATTCCTTCTTTGGAAATTTTCCTGTATAATAGAATTAGAAATAAAGCACGGGCATAAGGAGATAAATGTGGTCGTACAACTAGATACCAAGACTGTTTACACTTTTATGGACAGTCTGATTTCTATCAAAAAATATGTGAATCGTGCCAAGGAGTTGGGCTATAAAAGTCTGGGCGTGATGGATATAGATAACCTTTACGGCGCTTATCATTTTCTAGAGGAGGCGAAAGCAGTAGGTATTCAGCCTCTGCTGGGTCTGGAAATGGAAATTTTCAAAGACGGGGACCTTCTCAATCTGCGGCTCTTAGCTCTGGATAGTCAGGGCTACCGCAACCTGATGAAAGTCTCTACTCTCAAGATGATGGGGCGTAAGAACTGGGAAGATTTCCAGCATCTCTTTAAGGGGTTGGCTCTGATTGTGCCAGCTTTTGAAGGCGTGGATCGACTGGATCTTGGTTTGGACTTTTTTGTCGGCGTTTTTCCAGATACACCGCGGCAGGATTTTGGTCGGTCTACCTTGCCTCTTCATACCGTCCGATATTTTGAGCAGGGAGATTTGGAAACTTTGCAGATGCTGCGGGCGATTCGGGATAATATCAACTTGAGAGAGGTTGGTCATTTACCCAGTCATGAATCCTTATTGACTCCAGATACTTTGGTGGAAGCTTTCGCTGACAATTTTCCAGAGAGTCTGGCCAATCTGGATCAGCTGACGGCCTCAGTTCACTATGAAATTAATACTGAGCTGAAACTTCCGCGCTTTAATCCTGAGCGACCTGCAGTAGAGGAACTTCAGGAATTGGCCAAGGAAGGACTGCGTAAGCGAGGACGGACAGGAGCAGCCTACCAAGAAAGGCTGGCTCAGGAGTTGGCGGTTATCCACCAGATGGGTTTTGACGATTATTTTCTTATTGTCTGGGATCTGCTGCGCTTTGGTCGGAGTCAAGGTTATTATATGGGCATGGGTCGGGGGTCGGCAGTCGGTAGTTTGGTAGCCTATGCTTTAGATATTACGGGTATTGACCCAGTAGAAAAGAACCTGCTCTTTGAACGCTTCCTAAATCTAGAGCGTTACACTATGCCTGATATTGATATCGATATTCCCGACGTTTACCGACCGGAGTTTATCCGCTATGTCCGAGATCGCTATGGTAGCATGCATGCTGCCCAGATTGTGACTTATTCCACTTTTGGTGCCAAACAGGCGATTCGGGATGTTTTTAAGCGCTATGGCCTGCCTGAGTATGAGCTGACGAATATTACTAGGAAGATCCGTTTTCAGGATAATCTGACCTCGGCTTATGAGAAGAACATAGCCTTTCGCCAGATTATCAACAGTAAACTGGAGTATCAGAAGGCTTTTGAAATTGCGAAGAAAATCGAAGGAAATCCCCGTCAGACCTCTGTTCATGCAGCTGGGGTTGTCATGAGTGACGATGATTTGACCAACCAAATCCCTCTAAAATACGGGGAGGATATGTATATCACCCAGTATGACGCCCATGGTGTGGAGAGCAACGGCTTGCTCAAGATGGACTTTCTGGGCTTGCGTAATTTGACCTTTATCCAGCGGATGAAGGAAGCAACCCTGAAAAAATATGAAGTGGACATCGAGATTGCAGAGATTGACTTAGAAGATGAAAAAACTCTGCGACTTTTTGCGGCAGGTGATACTAAGGGGATTTTCCAGTTTGAGCAGCCGGGCGCTATCAGCCTGCTCAAGCGAGTCCAGCCCGTTCGCTTTGAAGAAGTAGTGGCCACTACTTCCCTCAACCGACCTGGCGCCAGCGACTACATTGATAACTTCGTCAAGCGCAAGCATGGTCGGGAGCAGGTGGAGATGATTGACCCTAGTCTAGAGGATATCTTGGCGCCAACCTACGGCATCATGCTCTATCAGGAGCAGGTCATGCAAGTGGCCCAGCGTTTTGGTGGCTTTAGTCTGGGCAAGGCCGATATTTTACGACGAGCTATGGGTAAGAAGAATGCAGCTGAAATGCACAAAATGGAAAAAGAATTTGTGATTGGAGCTGTAGAATTGGGACATTCGGAGGCCAAGGCCAAGGAAGTTTTTGCGATCATGGAAAAATTTGCCGGCTATGGCTTCAACCGCAGCCATGCCTATGCCTATTCAGCCCTGGCCTTTCAATTAGCTTATTTCAAGGCTCATTATCCAGACATTTTCTTTGATGTCATGCTCAATTACTCCAGCTCAGACTATATCTCGGATGCCTTGGGCTTCGGCTTTGAGCTGGCTCCGCTGACTATTAATAATATTCCTTACAGGGATAAGTTTCAGGAGCGAAATATTTATCTAGGTCTGAAAAATATCAAGGGCTTGCCACGGGATTTTGCCTACTGGATTTTAGAAGAACGCCAGACGAAGCCATTCAGCAGTGTGGAAGATTTCATCTTGCGTCTTCCGCAGAATTATCACAAGCTGTCGCTTTTAACCCCCTTGGTTCAACTAGGCCTCTTTGATTCTTTTGAACCTAATCGGCAGAAAGTTCTGGCTAATCTGCCCAATCTTTTTGTCTTTGCAGATGAGCTGGGCAGTCTTTTTGCGGATACTAGCTATTCATGGACAGAAGTTCAGGATTTCAGTGCTGCGGAGAAGTTTGAGCAGGAACAGGCTCTGATTGGGATTGGTCTTAGTGATCATCCGCTCATTAGCCTAGCCAAGAAAGCTAGCCAGCCCTTTGTTTGGATTGAAGAATTGACTGAGAATAGCCGTGCGACTATTCTGGTGGAGGTTCAGTCCATCAAGGTCATTCGCACCAAAAATGGTGAAAATATGGCCTTTATCCAAGTGACGGATACCAAGAAGAAGTTGGATGTGACCCTCTTCCCAGAAACTTACCGTCATTTTTCTAAGCTGCTCAAGGAAAAGGGGTATTACTATCTAACCGGTAAAATTCAGGAAAGAGATGGGCGCCTGCAGATGATTTTAGCAGAGGCGGCAGAAGCTAGCGCGGAACGTTTTTGGATTCAACTGACTGATCGCAGTCAAGACCGACAAATTGCAGAAATCTTGCAGCGCTATCCAGGAAATATCCCAGTGGTGTTGCGTTATGAGCATGAAAAGAAAACCGTCCCTGCATCAGGATTTCATGTTCAAAAATCAGACCAGCTTCAAGAGGAACTAGAAAATTTTAGTATGAAAACGGTTTTTCGTTAAAAAATATGGAAAATCAGAGAATTTTTAGCCTAATTATGGTATAATCAATTAGAATGTTAAAAAGATAAGGAGCAAAAAACGAAATGAAACGTATTGCTGTTTTAACTAGTGGTGGTGATGCCCCTGGTATGAATGCTGCCATCCGTGCAGTTGTTCGTAAGGCAATTGCCGAAGGGATGGAAGTTTACGGAATTTATGATGGATACGCGGGAATGGTTGCAGGAGAAATCTACCCGCTTGATGCCACTTCAGTTGGAGACATTATTTCTCGTGGTGGTACCTTCCTTCACTCAGCTCGTTACCCAGAATTTGCCCAACTCGAAGGACAATTAAAAGGAATTGAGCAACTTAAAAAACATGGTATCGAAGGTGTTGTCGTTATCGGTGGTGACGGTTCATATCATGGTGCGATGCGCTTAACTGAGCATGGATTCCCAGCTGTTGGTGTGCCGGGGACCATTGACAATGACATCGTCGGAACAGACTTCACAATCGGATTTGATACTGCAGTTACTACTGCAATGGATGCGATCGATAAGATTCGTGATACATCATCAAGTCACCGTCGTACTTTCGTTGTTGAAGTAATGGGACGTAATGCTGGTGATATCGCTCTTTGGGCAGGTATCGCAACTGGTGCTGACGAAATCATCATCCCTGAAGAAGGCTTCAAGATGGAAGAAATCGTAGCAAGCATCAAAGCTGGTTATGAGCACGGTAAAAAACACAACATTATCGTTTTGGCAGAAGGTGTTATGTCAGCAGCTGAATTTGGTCAAAAACTAAAAGAAGCTGGAGATACAAGCGACCTTCGTGTAACAGAACTTGGTCACATCCAACGTGGAGGATCACCAACCGCTCGTGACCGTGTATTGGCATCACGCATGGGTGCACACGCTGTTAAACTTCTTAAAGAAGGAATCGGTGGTGTCGCTGTTGGTATCCGAAACGAAAAAATGGTTGAGAATCCAATTCTTGGTACAGCAGAAGAAGGAGCTTTGTTTAGCCTAACAGCTGATGGTAAGATTGTTGTTAACAACCCTCATAAAGCTGATCTTGAATTTTCTGCTTTGAACAAGAGCTTGTCCTAATCAACTTTCATTAATTTGGTAACATGACCATAAAAGGTCGAATTATATAAAGGAGTCACAAAAATCATGAATAAACGTGTAAAAATCGTTGCAACTTTGGGTCCTGCGGTAGAAATCCGTGGTGGTAAAAAATTCGGTGATGACGGATACTGGGGAGAAAAACTTGATGTTGAAGCTTCAGCTCAAAATATTGCAAAATTGATTGAAGCTGGTGCAAATACTTTCCGTTTCAACTTCTCACACGGTGACCACCAAGAACAAGGTGAGCGTATGGCAACTGTTAAACTTGCTGAAAAAATTGCAGGTAAAAAAGTTGGTTTCCTTCTTGACACCAAAGGACCTGAAATCCGTACAGAGCTGTTTGAAGGCGATGCAAAAGAGTATTCATACAAGACTGGTGAAAAAATCCGTGTTGCTACCAAACAAGGCATCAAATCTACTCGTGAAGTCATTGCTTTGAATGTTGCTGGTGCGCTTGACATCTATGATGACGTTGAGATTGGAAAACAAGTGCTTGTTGATGACGGAAAACTTGGTCTTCGCGTAATTGGTAAGGATGACTCAACTCGTGAATTTGAAGTAGAAGTTGAAAATGACGGCATCATTGCTAAGCAAAAAGGTGTAAACATCCCGAATACTAAGATTCCTTTCCCAGCACTTGCTGAGCGTGACAACGCTGACATCCGCTTTGGTCTTGAACAAGGTATTAACTTCATCGCGATTTCATTCGTCCGTACTGCAAAAGACGTAAACGAAGTTCGTGCAATCTGTGAAGAAACTGGTAACGGTCACGTTCAATTGTTCGCTAAAATCGAAAACCAACAAGGTATCGACAACTTGGATGAAATCATTGAAGCTGCTGACGGTATCATGATTGCTCGTGGTGACATGGGTATCGAAGTACCATTCGAAATGGTTCCAGTTTACCAAAAAATGATCATCACAAAAGTAAATGCAGCTGGTAAAGTCTCTATCACAGCAACAAACATGCTTGAAACCATGACTGAAAAACCACGTGCAACGCGTTCAGAAGTATCAGACGTGTTTAACGCTGTTATCGATGGAACCGATGCTACAATGCTTTCAGGTGAGTCTGCAAATGGTAAATATCCACTTGAGTCAGTTACTACGATGGCAACTATTGACAAAAATGCTCAAACTCTTTTAAAAGAATACGGTCGCTTGTCATCTGTTAACTTGCCACGTAATTCTAAGACTGAGGTTATGGCTTCAGCTGTTAAGGATGCGACAAACTCTATGAATATCAAGTTGGTGGTTACTCTTACTAAGACAGGTCACACTGCTCGTTTAATTTCTAAATACCGTCCAGATGCTGATATCTTGGCAATCACTTTCGATGAATTGACTCAGCGTGGTTTGATGCTGAACTGGGGAGTTATTCCAGTAACAACTGATCGCCCATCAAACACTGATGATATGTTCGAACTTGCCGAAAAGATTGCAGTGGAACAAGGTTTGGTTGAATCTGGTGACGATATCGTTATTGTTGCTGGTGTGCCACTTGGTGAGGCTGTTCGTACCAATACAATGCGTATCCGTACAGTTCGTTAATCTGAATCATTCTATAAGCTGATAGTTTTAAACTATCGGCTTTTTCTTTTCAGTAAACTAGCGACTAGCTAAATCAAGCTTGCAAAAGGTACTGTAGGATTTATTGATCTTGCTTACAAGGGGTATCAAAGCAATATTTTGAACGGCCTTCAGGTCGCTGTCTGTTACTAAAAGTAAAAGAAAAAACGAGAATAGGCATAAGTTTTAATTTAGATTAGTTGGTTAAACTATTTTAAAAACAAAACTATCTTTAATTTTCATGTTATGTCTTATAACATAAAAATCAAAAAGTTCTTGCATAAACTTACGAAAAGATGTATAATATAAAACAATTAAAGATAGGTAAGAGGTGCTGACATGACCGAATACAAGACAAAATTGCATCATAAGGGCCGTGAATATTACTATACTGATTTAAAACAAGCGAGTAAAGAATTAGGAGGAGATTTAGAGAAAATTCCTTACTCGATTCGTATATTACTTGAAAGTGTTCTTCGTAAGGAAGATGGAGTGGATGTTACAAAAAATCACATATCTTCTTTGGCGAACTATTGTGCAGCATCTCCTAAAGGAGAAGTTCCTTTTAAGCCTAGTCGTGTGATTTTACAGGATTTTACGGGTGTTCCAGTTGTAGTTGATCTGGCTAGTATGCGGGATGCTATCGTAGGTCAGGGCGGAAACGCTGATTTGATTAATCCGGAAATTCCGGTGGATTTGGTTATTGACCACAGTGTTCAGGTTGACTTTTATGGTTGTGAAACGGCTCTAGAAGAAAATATCAACAAAGAATTTATTCGCAATAATGAACGCTATGAATTTCTTAAATGGGCAGAAAACTCCTTTGATAATTATCGGGCGGTTCCTCCTGCCACAGGCATTATCCACCAGGTCAATATTGAATTCCTCAGCGATGTCATCATCGAAAAGGAGGGGCAGCTCTATCCAGACAGCATGTTTGGAACCGACAGCCATACGACCATGATCAATGGTATCGGCGTTCTGGGCTGGGGTGTCGGCGGGATTGAGGCCGAGGCTGCCATGCTAGGTGAGGCTTCCTATTTCCCAGTGCCTGAAGTCATCGGTGTTCGCTTGCTGGGTAAATTGCCGAAGATTGCGACAGCGACGGATTTGGCTTTAAAGGTCACGCAAATCTTGCGGCAGGAAAATGTTGTTGGTAAATTTGTCGAGTTCTTTGGGTCTGGTTTGGCCAATCTGAGTCTGGCTGACCGTGCAACGGTGGCCAATATGGCACCAGAATACGGAGCTACCTGTGGCTATTTTCCGATAGATGAGGAAACCCTCAATTACATGCGCCTGACCAATCGATCAGAAGATCATATCGAGCTGACTCGTCTCTACACTCAAAAAAACCATCTCTTCTATAATGAGATGGTGGAGCCGATGTATACGAAGGTAGTTGAGATTGATTTGTCCAGCATTGTGCCGAGTATCTCAGGACCTAAGCGGCCCCAAGATTTGATTGAGTTGACGGCTGCTAAAAAGGAGTTTCAAGCTAGTCTAGTCAGAGAAGCTGGTGTTCGAGGCTTTGGCTTAGATGAGAGTGAGCTAGAAAAGTCTGCAGTAGTCCAGTTTTCTGACCATGAGGAGACGATTAAGACGGGTCATGTGGCCATCGCAGCCATTACCAGCTGTACCAACACCTCCAATCCTTATGTACTCATGGCGGCGGGACTTTTGGCTAAAAATGCGGTGGAAAAAGGTCTGCGCGTTTCAAAGGCGGTCAAGACTTCCTTGGCTCCCGGCAGCAAGGTAGTTACAGGCTATCTCAAAAAGAGTGGCTTGCAAGTTTATTTAGACCAGCTTGGATTTAACGTAGTCGGCTATGGCTGTACCACTTGTATTGGAAATTCAGGAAATCTTCTACCCGAAGTAGCTCAAGTGATTACGGATAGTGACTTGTTAGCTAGTGCTGTTCTTTCAGGAAATCGGAATTTTGAAGGGCGGATTAATCCTCTAGTCAAGGCAAATTTCCTAGCCAGCCCACCTCTAGTTGTTGCTTATGCCTTAGCTGGAAATACCAATATTGATCTAACCAGAGAGCCATTGGGCTATGATCAAAAGGGACAGCCTGTTTACTTGGCGGATATTATGCCAGATCACGACTTAGTTGCAGATTATGTACAAAAATATGTGACGCGCCAGCTTTTTGAAAAAGAATATGCTCATGTGTTTGATGACAACGAAAAATGGAATCAGATTCCGACGACTAAATCCAAAATTTATAATTGGAATCAGGCTTCTACCTATATTCAAAATCCACCTTATTTTGATGGCTTAGGTGATGATTTAGCTATTCAGCCTTTGGAAAATCTGGCTGTTCTGGCGAAATTTGGGGATACGGTGACGACAGACCATATCTCCCCAGCAGGAAATATCGCAAGAAATAGTCCGGCGGCTTCATATTTGGTTGAACACGGAGTGGACTATCAAGAGTTTAATTCCTATGGCAGCCGCCGAGGCAATCATGAAGTCATGATGCGGGGGACTTTTGCGAATATTCGGATTAAAAATGAATTGGCAGACGGAAAAATTGGCGGCTATACAAATTATAAGGGTGAATTGATGTCAATTTATGAGGCAGCCATGCGCTATAAGGACGATAAAATTGATACTATTGTCCTAGCAGGTAAAGACTATGGCATGGGCTCTAGTCGTGACTGGGCAGCTAAGGGAGCTAATCTTTTAGGTGTCAAGGTGGTTCTGGCAGAAAGTTTTGAAAGAATCCACCGGTCTAATTTAGTTATGATGGGGATTCTCCCGCTTCAGTATCTGGAGGGTGAGAACGCTGAAAGCCTTGGTTTGACTGGGAAAGAGACATTCAATATTGAACTGCCTCAGGATCCTCAAGTAGGTCAAATAGTCAAGGTTGTGGCTAGAAATGCTGAAAAAGAGCTCTCATTTAAGGTACGCTTACGTTTTGATGCTGATGCGGATATTCGTTACTACAGAAACGGCGGCATTTTGCCGATGGTCGTTAGAAAGAAGTTACAAGGGGTGTGAATATGAGTCAGACAGATGGTTTAAAAGATACAATCGCCTGTGATACGAGAATCAGCCAGATTGTGGATGACTCCCTGTCCTATGCAGGTTATAATATTTCAGAATTGATGGAGCATAATGCAAGCTTTGAAGAGGTGATTTATCTGCTGTGGAATTTGCATTTGCCAACTCAGATTGAACTCAAGCGTTTTGTGGATGATTTGCGAGCAAATTACGCCATTAGCGACGCAGTGGAACAATGCCTTCTCATCCAGTCACGAAAGCATTTGCATCCGATGAGTGTTTTACGTTCAACGGTTAGTCTTCTGGGGGTTTACAATGTCCATGCGGAGGAAACGTCCCTTGAAGCAACCTATGAACAAAGCATTCAGCTTATGGCCAAGATGCCGACTATAATCGCGGCTTTTGCTAGATTGAGGACGGGTCATACTCCGATTGAGCCACGAGAGGATCTAGGTTTTGCGGCTAATTTCCTCTATATGCTCAAAGGAGAGGAAGCGAGTGAACTTGAAGTTGAGGCCTTTAACCGTGCGCTGGTGCTTCATGCTGATCACGAACTCAATGCTTCCACTTTTGCAGCACGGGTCTGTGCTTCTACTCTGACTGATATTTATTCCTGCGTGACGGCGGCGGTTGGAGCGCTCAAGGGCTCGCTTCATGGCGGTGCCAATGAATGTGTTTTTGATATGTTAAAGGAAATCAGAGAAGAGGGAGATACACAGGCTTATCTAGAGCGAAAACTGGCTTCCCATGAGAAAATCATGGGCTTTGGTCACCGAGTTTATAAAACTCAGGATCCTCGGGAGAAGTATCTGAGAGAAATGGCAGAGAAGTTGACCAAGGGAACAGAAAATGAGGTCTGGTACCAGCTTTCAGAAGAAATCGAAGATTACATGAAACATACCAAACATCTGATTCCCAACGTTGATTTTTATTCGGCTACGGTTTACCATGTGTTGGGCATTGATAGTAGCATCTACACTCTTATTTTTGCCATGAGTCGGGTGTCTGGCTGGATTGCTCATGTTCAGGAACAACGCAAGAATAATAAACTGATTCGTCCGCGTTCCAACTATATTGGTGCTCAGGATTTGGAGTACCTCCCAATTGGAAGGAGATAAGATGGCAGATAAGATTTCGTTTGAGAAGGGGAAGTTGTTGGTACCAGATACACCCCTTATTCCCTACATTGAAGGGGATGGAGTTGGGGTAGATATCTGGGAGAATGCCCAGCTGGTCTTTGACAAGGCCGTAGAAAAGGCCTATGGTGGACAGAGACGGATTGTCTGGAAGGAAGTTTTGGCTGGTAAAAAAGCGGCAGACTTGAAGGGAGAATGGCTGCCGGATGACACACTGGCAACGATTAAGAGCCATCTAGTAGCTATCAAGGGGCCGCTAGAAACACCTGTCGGAGAAGGTATCCGTTCGCTGAATGTCGCCCTAAGGCAGGAATTAGACCTCTATGCCTGCCTGCGACCAGTTCGTTATTTCAAAGGTGTTCCCAGTCCGCTCAAACACCCAGAGAAAACAGATATCACGATTTTTCGGGAAAATACCGAGGACATCTATGCTGGGATCGAGTGGGAGAGCGGATCGGCTGCTGTTAAAAAAGTCATTGATTTCTTGCAGAAGGACATGCAGGTTGATAAGATTCGCTTCCCAGAAAGCTCTGCTATTGGGATTAAGCCTATTTCTAGACAGGGAAGTGAGCGGCTGATACGGGCGGCCATTGACTATGCGTTAGCAAAAGGGCTGACGCGGGTAACGCTGGTTCACAAGGGAAATATCCAAAAATTTACCGAAGGTGGCTTTCGGAAATGGGGCTATGAACTAGCTCAAAGAGAGTATGCGAACGAGCTTGCTGCTGGGAAATTGGTCATTCAGGACGTTATTGCGGATAATTTTTTGCAGCAGATTCTGCTCTACCCAGAGAAATTTGATGTTGTCGCCTTGACCAATCTAAACGGTGACTATGCTAGCGACGCCTTGGCTGCCCAAGTTGGCGGTATTGGTATTGCGCCAGGAGCCAATATCAACTACGAGACCGGCCATGCCATTTTTGAAGCTACTCATGGGACAGCGCCAGATATAGCGGGCCAAAACAAGGCTAATCCATGTTCTCTCCTTTTGTCGGGTGCCCTGCTTTTTGACTATATTGGCTGGTCGGAAGCGGCTCATCTCCTTACTCAGGCTATTGAGAGGGCTCTCTTTGAGCAAAAAGTAACAGGGGATTTTGCCAGTCAGCTAGAAGGAATAGATGCCTTATCAACGAGTGACTTTGCTCAGGTTTTGTTAACATACATAGAAGAGCAAAAATAGAAGAAAATATGCTTTAGTGAGGTGAATCAGAGTTTGCTGGGATTTGCCAAAGAATAAATTGGTTCGACGTTCATCGGTAAGTAAGCAGTAGGGCTTGAATGTGTTGAGAAGATTTACTTTAAGTTTTTCTAAAGGTTTCTATAAGAAATGGTTAAGCTGAGTGGCTTATACTAGTGTCAACAAATAAGAAACGAGGGCAGTCCAATGACATATAAAGTTAAAGTAAATTATAAGAAATCATTCATCCGCTCCAAGCTAAAATCGACAGTCTAACTAGTATTCGTAAAAGAGGCAAGAAATAGATCCCCGTATAAAAATCTCACTAATTTTTCATATCATCTCCTAAATATAAAAACCTTTTAAAAACCAAATTATCCAAAGAACAGGAAAACTCCTCTGTCGGCTAAGAGCCCAGCTAACAGAGGAGATTTTTTTATATTCGCTGAGTAGAAAAATCATTCTTTCTGCCGTGTGGCAAAGTCCACGAAGCGGAATTTATCTAATTTGTGCCGGCTCTCTGTATATTGAAATTGACGGCCGTCGGCTAGATAGACCTGAGATTTGACAGATACGACATGCTGGTCTCGACCGATATCCATGAGAATTTGGTCTTGGTCGTTGACATGATCTATCGTAATTTCTTTTTTGGCATAGGCAATGTTGAGCTTTAATGTTTCTTCCAAGTAGGCATAGATAGAATGCTCACCAATTTCTCTGGTCAGGTTAGGGACAAGGCTTTTGTCTAAGTAATCAATATCCAAGACAGAAGCGATATTGTCGACTACTCGCTGCCGGACAATGCGCCAAACCAAACGGTATTCTGGAAAGCCAGTTGTTTTTGCTAGTTTTTTATCTACAGTGATTTTATCAAGACTGATGACATTGGTCTTGGACTGCAGTTTATGCTGTGCTACTAATTCTTGATAACTGGTTAAGTTGGAAACAGGGAAGTCTAGTTGCTCCTGTTTGACGACTTTGGAGCCCTGCCCCCGCACTTTTTCAATCAGTCCCTCTTCTTGCAGGAGCGCTAAAGCCTTGCGAACAGTATCCCGACTGACTTGGTAGATTTCCATCAGTTGATGTTCACTGGGGAGAAAGTCACCGAGCTGGTATTTTTCGCCTAAAATATCCCGTTCAAGCTGTTTAAATAATTGTTTGTATTTCTTCATAAATCCCTCGCTTGTATTCTTTTTATCATACAACTGTTAAAATTTTAGCAAAAATATCGCTATTTTTCAACAAACAACTTGCATACAAGATTGTTATCGATTACAATTAAGTTTGTAAGCTAGTTAAAAAACTAGTGTATCAAAATATAAGGAGAGTGCTGGATGATTTCCAGCCATAGGTCAAATGGGAAAATTTGAAAAGGAAGCCAAAGATTTGCTGAAGGCAATTGGCGGCAAAGAGAATGTCACAGCGGTCACTCACTGTGCTACCCGGATGCGTTTCGTTCTTGGTGACGAAAAGAAAGCCAATGTTAAAGCCATTGAAGCCATTCCAGTCGTAAAAGGAACCTTTACCAATGCTGGACAGTTCCAAGTCATCATTGGAAACGATGTACCGATTTTCTACAACGACTTCACAGCTGTATCTGGTATCGAGGGTGTTTCCAAAGAGGCAGCTAAATCAGCAGCTAAGACTAATCAAAACCCAGTTCAGCGGGTCATGACGACTCTGGCTGAAATATTCACTCCAATCATTCCAGCCTTGATTGTCGGAGGGTTAATCCTCGGCTTCCGAAATGTCCTTGAAGGCGTGCATTGGTCTATGTTGGATGGGAAAACCATCACAGAAGTATCTCAATTCTGGGCTGGGATCAACCATTTCTTGTGGCTTCCAGGTGAAGCCATTTTCCAATTCTTACCAGTAGGAATCACTTGGTCTGTTTCTCGTAAGATGGGAACTAGCCAGATTCTGGGTATTGTCTTGGGGATCTGTTTGGTGTCACCGCAGTTGCTCAATGCTTACGCAGTGGCATCGACACCAGCAGCTGAAATCGCTAAGGACTGGGTTTGGGATTTCGGTTTCTTCACTGTTAACCGTATTGGCTACCAAGCGCAGGTTATTCCAGCTTTGCTGGCAGGTTTGTCCCTGTCTTATCTAGAAATCTTCTGGCGGAAACGTATTCCAGAAGTGGTATCTATGATTTTTGTACCCTTCTTATCATTGATTCCTGCCTTGATTTTGGCTCATACTGTCTTGGGTCCTATCGGGTGGACAATCGGTCAGGGACTTTCAACAGTCGTTCTTGCAGGTTTAACTGGCCCTGTTAAGTGGCTCTTTGGTGCAATTTTTGGTGCGCTTTACGCTCCATTTGTTATCACAGGTCTTCATCATATGACCAATGCCATTGATACTCAGTTGGTAGCTGATGCCGGTGGTACTGGTCTTTGGCCAATGATTGCTCTATCCAATATTGCTCAAGGTTCAGCTGTATTTGCTTATTACCTTATGAATCGCCATGATGAGCGGGAAGCGCAAATTTCCTTGCCAGCTACCATTTCAGCTTATCTCGGTATTACTGAGCCAGCCCTTTTCGGGGTAAATGTCAAGTACATCTATCCATTTGTTGCGGGAATGATTGGTTCATCTATTGCAGGTTTGCTCTCTGTAACCTTTAATATCACGGCCAATGCTATCGGTATTGGTGGTTTGCCAGGAATCCTTTCTATCCAAGCAAAATATATGATTCCATTTGCAGGGGTTATGCTTGTTGCAATCGCTGTACCAATGGTCTTGACTTTCTTCTTCCACAAGACAGGATTCTTGACCAAGACAGAAGAAGATCCAGAACTGCAAGCCGAATTTGCAGCTCAAGAAGAAGCAGAATTCGCTCATCAGGAAACAAAGCTTGTAGCATCAGTAGAAATTGTCAGCCCTCTTGCTGGTCAAGTAAAAGAACTCAGTCAGGCAACCGATCCAGTATTTTCATCAGGTGTGATGGGACAGGGCTTAGTGATTGATCCAAGTGAAGGTGAGTTGGTGTCACCTGTGAACGGTACAGTAACCGTTCTCTTCCCAACCAAACATGCCGTCGGTATCGTATCGGACGAAGGTGTGGAAATGCTTATGCATATCGGTATGGATACAGTCGGTCTAGATGGCAAGGGCTTTGAAGCCCATATTGCGCAAGGTGATCATGTGACTATTGGACAAAAACTGATTAGCTTCGACATGGATGTCATCAAGGCTGCAGGACTCGTGACAGAAACACCTGTCATTATCACCAATCAGGATGCTTTCGTAGCAGATATGAGTGGAGAATATCCTAGTCATATCAAATGCGGCGATAAATTGAT
The DNA here is from genome assembly GCF_058933875.1 of Streptococcus sp. STC1396. Classification (NCBI taxonomy): domain Bacteria; kingdom Bacillati; phylum Bacillota; class Bacilli; order Lactobacillales; family Streptococcaceae; genus Streptococcus; species Streptococcus sp. STC1396. The sequence continues at coordinate 18,953 of NZ_JBZYCU010000017.1, forward strand.
GACAGCAAAACGCATCTAAGAATAGTTAACTCGTGGGATGGCGGCTCTTAGCCCCTCCCTTTTATCAAAAAAGGAGAAAATATGACACTTGATAAAACAAAAGTGGTCTATCAGATTTACCCCAAATCCTATAAGGATACAACAGGAAATGGTGTGGGAGACTTCCGCGGTATCATCGAAAAAATCCCTTATCTGAAAGAGCTGGGAGTGGATATGATCTGGTTCAATCCTTTCTATCCGAGTCCGCAGAGGGACAATGGCTATGATATTTCGAACTATACTGCGGTTGATCCTATCTTTGGAGATATGGCAGATTTTGAAGAGATGATCAAGGTTGGCCAGCAGCATGGTATTGACTTTATGCTGGACATGGTGCTCAACCACTGCTCGATTGAGCATGAGTGGTTCCAAAAGGCACTAGATGGGGATTCCTACTATCAGGATTTCTTTATTTTGCGGGATGAGCCGACGGACTGGCTGTCCAAGTTTGGCGGCAGTGCCTGGGCGCCATTCGGCGATACTGGCAAATACTATCTGCATCTCTATGATGTCACTCAAGCTGACCTCAACTGGCGCAATCCCAATGTTCGTCAAGAACTCTTCAAGGTGGTGAATTTTTGGCGAGATAAAGGAGTCAAGGGGTTCCGCTTTGATGTCATCAATGTCATCGGAAAAGATGAGGTACTGACGGACTGTCCTGAGCAGGATGGCAAGCCAGCCTATACTGATAAGCCAATTGTTCATGACTATCTGCGCATGATGAACGAAGCGACCTTTGGTCAGGACGATTCTGTCATGACTGTTGGTGAAATGAGTGCCACGACTATTGAAAATTGCATCCTTTATACCGCACCGGATCGGCAGGAGCTGTCTATGGCTTTTAATTTCCATCATCTCAAGGTGGACTATGAAGCTGGGCAGAAATGGACCCTGAAGGCTTTTGACTTTGAAGAATTAAAACGCCTCTTCCATACTTGGGGCAAGGAAATGAGCGATCAGGATGGCTGGTCAGCCCTCTTCTGGAACAATCACGACCAGCCGCGAGCTCTCAACCGCTTTGTCGATGTAGAAAATTTCCGCAATGAAGGGGCGACTATGTTGGCAGCCAGTATTCATCTGTCGCGCGGGACGCCTTATATCTACATGGGTGAGGAGATCGGGATGGTGGACCCTGACTATGATTCCATGGAAGATTATAAGGATGTCGAGTCTCTCAATGCTTACCAGAGTCTGCTTGCTGAAGGCAAATCGCCAGAGGCAGCCTTCAAGATTATCAAGGCTAAATCTCGAGATAATTCTCGGACGCCTATGCAGTGGGATGATTCAGTCAATGCAGGTTTTACAACAGGAACTCCATGGCTGAAGGCGGGTAAATCCTATCCTCTCATCAATGTGGAAAATGAAATCAAGGGCCCGATCTTTACCTTTTATCAGAAATTGATTGCCCTGCGTAAGGAGCTGCCGATCATCGCAGAAGGTAGCTATCAGCCAGCCTATGAGGACAGTCCTCAGGTCTATGCCTTTGAGCGGGAGTGGCAAGGACAAAAACTTTTAGTCCTTAACAACTTCTATGCTGATCCGATTACCGTGGATATCTTGCCGGATTATCAAAATGGTCAGGTATTGATTTCGAATTATGAGGAGCCAACGGTAGCAACGACCATGACTTTACAAGCTTATGAAACTTTGGCTATTCTGGTAAAATAGTTTGCTCAAAATCTACTTAAGACTCTTTTAAGTATGATAGACTATACTAGAAGCATCAAATAAAGACCTCTAAATTTATTTGATAAAAGGGATTCTCTAGTGTAGCTGCTGGCAGATGTCAATAGCTACAGTCCCATACCTTTCTTTTTCATAATAATCTCCGAAAGAGTCGCCCATAAGGCGGCTTTTTTGAAGTGAACAAGGGAGCGAGTAAGCGCGATTTGACAATGTTTTGAACTCTATCTGTTGTAACACAATGAAAATGAAACTGAAAAACAGTTTGTTTTCTAAAAAATAGGCAGAATCTAGTAATTTTTACTGAAGTCGTGGTATAATATAGTTAAGAATAAAACGTTTTCAAGTTTAAGAGGGTCATTATGGTTGAAGAAGCTATTGATTATGGAAAAGTAACGGGAATGGTGCACTCTACGGAGAGTTTTGGAGCAGTGGACGGACCTGGTATCCGTTTCATTGTCTTTTTGCAGGGTTGCCATATGCGTTGTCAGTATTGCCACAATCCAGATACATGGGAGATGGAGACCAACAAATCTCGGCTGCGGACGGTGGACGATGTGTTGGAGGAAGCCCTTCGTTTCAAGGGTTTTTGGGGCAATAAAGGTGGTATTACAGTCAGCGGCGGCGAAGCTCTTCTGCAGATTGATTTTCTGATTGCCTTATTTACCAAAGCGAAAGAGCTGGGCATTCACTGTACGCTGGATACCTGTGCCCTGCCTTTTAGAAATACCCCTCGCTATTTGGAAAAATTTAATAAGCTCATGGCGGTGACGGATTTAGTCTTGCTGGATATCAAAGAAATCAATGATGCTCAGCACAGAATTGTGACTGGCCAGAGCAACAAGAGCATTTTGGCCTGTGCTAAGTACCTGTCCGATATTGGAAAACCTGTCTGGATTCGCCATGTTCTGGTGCCAGGTCTGACCGATCGTGATGAAGATTTGATTGAGTTGGGTAAGTTTGTCAAAACGCTGAAAAACGTAGATAAGTTTGAAATTTTGCCCTACCATACCATGGGTGAGTTTAAGTGGAAGGAGCTGGGGATTCCGTATTCACTGGAAGGTGTTAAGCCGCCAACTGCTGAGCGGGTCAAGAATGCCAAGGAGCTGATGCAGACAGAATCCTACACTGAGTACATGAATCGGGTGCACAATGCTTAAACAAAACAGATTGAGAATTTTTCTCAGTCTGTTTTTCTTATAAAAATTTCCACTCTCTTTTGGAGAAAATCTGATAAATATGGTAAAATAATTGTAGTCAAATTATTATAAAATGAAGAGGTTTATCATGTCTAAAATTTTAGTTTTCGGTCACCAAAATCCTGACTCAGACGCAATCGGGTCTTCTTATGCTTTTGCTTACCTGGCGCGTGAAGCTTACGGTTTGGATACAGAAGTCGTTGCTCTGGGCAAGCCCAATGAAGAAACAGCCTTTGTTTTGGATTATTTTGGTGTGGTTGCACCGCGCGTGATTACATCTGCTAAGGCAGAAGGAGCTGAACAGGTCATCCTGACAGACCACAATGAATTCCAACAGTCTGTTGCAGACATTGCTGATGTTGAAGTCTACGGCGTGGTGGATCACCACCGTGTTGCTAACTTTGAAACAGCTAGCCCGCTTTACATGCGCTTGGAACCAGTGGGTTCTGCTTCCTCTATTGTTTACCGTATGTTCAAGGAACACGGTGTAGCTGTACCTAAGGAAATTGCAGGTCTTCTATTGTCAGGCTTGATTTCTGACACCCTCTTGCTCAAGTCACCAACCACTCATCCAAGTGACAAGGTCATTGCACCAGAATTGGCTGAACTAGCTGGTGTTAACTTGGAAGAATATGGTTTGGCTATGCTTAAGGCTGGTACAAACTTGGCGAGTAAGTCTGCAGAAGAATTGATTGACATTGATGCTAAAACTTTTGAGCTGAACGGAAATAATGTCCGTGTGGCGCAAGTCAACACTGTAGATATTGCGGAAGTCTTGGAGCGTCAAGCAGAAATCGAAGCAGCTATTGAAAAGACCAACACTGATAATGGCTACTCTGACTTTGTCTTGATGATTACAGACATTATCAACTCCAACTCTGAAATCCTAGCTCTCGGTAGCAACATGGACAAGGTAGAAGCAGCCTTTAACTTCGTTCTTGAGAACAATCATGCTTTCTTGGCAGGAGCTGTTTCTCGTAAGAAACAAGTTGTACCGCAGTTGACTGAAAGTTTTAATGCTTAAATAGCTCTCTAGACTATTTAAGTTGGTAGATGGGGAAAACTTATTTTCCTCATATTCAAAAGGAGTTTCGGCTCCTTTTTTAATAGATTATAGAAATGAAAACTCAAAATCTACAAAATGGAGATTTGCTGTTTACAATCGGGCAATCCGATATGGCAGCAGCGATTCGGACAGCGACAGGCTCATACAGTCATGTGGGCATCTTTTTTGATGGGGAAATGTACCATGCGACGGAGGACAAGGGAGTCATCCGTCAGCCTTTGACTCAGTTTTTGAAGGAAGAGGATGTTTACCATGCCTTTTTCTATCCTGATATAGATGCGCTTGCCGTCTTTGAAGAGGCTAAGTCCCATCTGGGAAAGCCTTATAATGCTAGTTTTTACCCTGAGAGCGAGGGATTTTACTGCTCGGAGTATATCGCTAGGATTCTGCCGATTTTTGAGACAATTTCCATGCAATTTGCTGATGGTGAAAATGCTGTGTCTTCATTTTGGCAGGCTTACTATCGTGATTTGGGCTTAGCCGTTCCATTAGGGCAACCCGGTACCAATCCCAGTCAGTTGGCTCAGTCAGCCAAGCTCATTTTTAGAGGAGAGCTCCATGATTAAGGTTATCAATCCGACTCGGCTGACACGTCAGCCCTTATTTCAAAAATTAATCAATTATCTGGATCAGCAAGATGATGTGATTTTGAGAGAGATTAAACGCGAATTTGCGGACTTTCCCAATCTAGATCGCTTCATAGAGGAATGCATTAAGGCGGGCTACATTCGGAGGGAAAATAAGCGATATTATCAGCAGGTTCCGCTTCTGGACAATCTAGAAAATCTAGCTTTGGATCAGGAAGTCTTTATTCGGGACGACAGTCCACTTTATCAGGAATTGCTAGACTTATCCTTTGAAACCCGACTTTCCAATCAGACCAATGCGGCTATTCTGCTGGAACAGACAGACTTTCAAAGGGATAAGCTGACCTTGGCCAACTATTTTTATAAACTGAAAAATCAGTATCCTTTGAGTAAGGAGCAGGAACAGTTATATGCCATTTTGGGAGATGTGAATCCAGAATATGCCCTGAAATATATGACAAGCTTTCTGCTTAAATATGTCCGTAAGGATGAACTGATGCAGAAGCGACGCGATATCTTTGTAGATAGTCTGGTGATTTTAGGTTATATTCGTCAGAATGAGGGCAGCAAGTATGAGTTGCAGGCAGATTTTGACAAGACTAGTTTGATTTTCAGTAAAGGGTGAGATGGCATAGACGTTCATACTGATTCTTTTTAACAAGATTCTGTAGCATTGTAAAAATAGAATTTTTTAAGAAATATGACTATGTAAAAATCTCAAATTATGGTAAAATAGTACAGATAATATAAGGAGTGTAAAAATGGCAGAACCTAAATATAAGCGTATTTTGATTAAACTATCCGGGGAAGCTTTGGCTGGTGAAAAAGGCGTGGGCATCAACATCGCGATTGTCCAAAAAATGGCTGAAGAGATTAAGGAAGTCCATGAGTTGGGGATTGAAATTGCCTTGGTTATTGGTGGTGGCAATCTCTGGCGGGGGGAACCAGCAGCAGAAGCAGGTATGGATCGGGTTCAAGCAGACTATACTGGGATGTTGGGAACAGTCATGAATGCACTTGTAATGGCAGATTCCTTGCAGCAGGTTGGGGTTGATACCCGCGTGCAGACGGCGATTGCTATGCAGCAGGTTGCTGAACCTTACATCCGCGGACGAGCTCTCCGCCATCTGGAAAAGGGACGGATTGTTATTTTCGGTGCTGGTATTGGTTCACCATACTTCTCAACAGATACGACAGCTGCTCTACGTGCTGCGGAAATTGAAGCTGACGCTATTCTCATGGCTAAAAATGGCGTGGATGGTGTCTACAATGCCGATCCAAACAAAGATAAAACTGCTGTCAAGTTTGACGAACTGACTCACCGTGATGTGATCAACAAGGGCTTGCGTATCATGGATTCGACCGCCTCTACTCTTTCTATGGACAATGATATTGACTTAGTCGTCTTTAACATGAATGAACCGGGCAATATCAAACGAGTGGTCTTTGGCGAGCAGATCGGGACAACTGTCTCAAATAAGTTATAAGAATTAGGAGAAAATAAAATGGCAAATGCAATTGTAGAAAAAGCAAAAGAAAGAATGACCCAGTCGCACCAAAGTCTGGCGCGTGAATATGGCAGCATCCGTGCAGGCCGCGCTAATGCCAGCCTTTTGGACCGCATCCATGTAGAATACTACGGAGTAGAAACTCCGCTCAACCAAATCGCTTCTATTACGATTCCAGAAGCGCGTGTGCTCTTAGTAACACCTTTTGACAAGTCTTCTATCAAGGATATTGAACGTGCGATTAATGCTTCTGACCTAGGAATTACACCAGCCAGCGACGGTTCTGTGATTCGTCTGGTTATCCCAGCCCTGACTGAAGAAACCCGTAAGAACTTGGCTAAGGAAGTGAAAAAAGTCGGTGAGAATGCCAAGGTTGCAATCCGTAACATTCGCCGCGATGCTATGGACGAAGCGAAGAAGCAGGAAAAAGCTAAAGAAATTACTGAAGACGAATTGAAAACCTTAGAAAAGGACATCCAAAAAGTCACTGATGATGCAGTTAAGCATATCGATGACATGACAGCAACTAAGGAAAAGGAACTCTTAGAAGTTTAAAAACCATCAGAATCAAAACTCAGTTGGCCTTGGCTGACTGAGTTGTTTTAACATTAAAATCCTTGCAGTTTGAAGAAGCAAGGTAGAAATAGGACTATATGAATACAAATCTTGCTAAATTCATCGTGGGGATTATCACGGATGAAAATGATCGCTTTTACTTTGTTCAAAAGGACGGTCAGACTTACGCTCTTTCTAAGGAAGAAGGCTTGCATGAGCTAGGTCAGTCTGTCAAGGGCTTTGCCTATAGCGATATGAAGCAAAAGCTTCGCCTAACGACTCTCGAGGTCACAGCTACCCAAGAGGATTTTGGCTGGGGGACAGTAACAGAGGTCCGCAAGGATCTGGGAGTCTTTGTCGATACCGGTCTGCCAGATAAGCAAATCGTGGTGTCGTTGGACATTTTGCCAGAGATAAAAGAACTCTGGCCTAAGAAAGGCGACCGCCTCTATATCCGTCTCGATGTGGACAAAAAAGACCGTATCTGGGGACAGCTGGCCTATCAGGAGGATTTCCAGCGTCTGGCTCGTCCTGCCTACAATAATATGCAGAACCAAAACTGGCCAGCTATTGTTTACCGGCTCAAGCTTTCTGGCACCTTTGTCTACCTGCCGGAGAATAATATGCTGGGCTTCATCCATCCAAGCGAGCGCTATGCAGAGCCACGTTTGGGACAAGTACTGGATGCTCGGGTGATTGGCTTCCGTGAAGTAGACCGCACCCTTAACCTCTCCCTCAAGCCTCGTTCCTTTGAAATGCTGGAAAACGATGCTCAGATGATTTTGACCTATCTGGAGAGTAACGGCGGCTTTATGACTTTGAACGACAAATCCTCACCAGACGACATCAAGGCGACTTTTGACATTTCTAAAGGCCAATTTAAAAAAGCTCTGGGCGGTCTGATGAAAGCTGGTAAAATCAAACAGGACCCGACTGGAACGGAGTTGGTGTGAGGATGAAGAGTCGTTGACTAAGAGCTTGTACTTGAAGGAATATGATTTTAAAGAAAGGATCCTATGAGAAAATCTTTTTACAGCTGGCTGATGACAGAACGTAATCCTAAGAGCAAGGAGCCCAAGGCTATTTTAGCAGATTTAGCTTTTCAGGATACGACCTTTCCCAAGCATACGGATGACTTTGATGAAGTCAGTCGTTTTCTGGAGGAGCATGCGAATTTTTCCTTTAACTTGGGCGAGTTTGATGCTATTTGGGAAGAATATCAGGCCCATTGATTGGTTGATGGCTGGGGATAGTCATTTTCTGCTTGCTTTGATATAATAAAGGTAATTCATTCAAAAAAATTTAAAATAGAGAGGTTCTTTATTTGCAGGAACATTCAGTAGAATTAAAGCTGGGCCATCCAGATGATTCTTTTCATCTCTTTGGCTCTAATGAACGCTATCTGCGCCTGATGGAGCAGGAATTGAAGGTGACCATCCATGCCCGAACTGAGATTGTGCAGATTTTGGGAACAGAGACCGCCTGTGAGGAGGCCAGACAGGTCATCCAGGCTCTCTTGGTCTTGATCAATCGTGGCATGACGATTGCTACGCCCGATGTGGTGACAGCTATTACCATGGTCAAAAATGGTGAGATTGATAAGTTTGTAGCACTTTATGAAGAAGAGATTATCAAGGATAGCTATGGCAAGCCGATTCGGGTCAAGACACTGGGCCAAAAAATCTATGTGGACAGCGTTAAAAATCATGATATTGTCTTTGGTATCGGTCCAGCCGGAACGGGGAAGACCTTTCTGGCGGTGACCTTGGCGGTGACAGCTCTCAAGCGTGGTCAGGTCAAGCGGATTATTCTGACACGACCAGCAGTTGAAGCTGGTGAGAGTCTGGGCTTTCTTCCTGGTGACCTTAAGGAGAAGGTGGATCCTTATCTGCGACCAGTCTATGATGCCTTGTATCAGATTTTAGGTAAGGATCAGACAACGCGCCTGATGGAGCGAGAAATCATTGAGATTGCTCCCCTAGCCTATATGCGGGGGCGGACGCTGGATGATGCCTTTGTGATTCTGGACGAAGCTCAGAACACCACCATCATGCAGATGAAGATGTTTTTGACACGTCTCGGCTTCCAGTCCAAAATGATTGTCAATGGAGACATCAGTCAGATTGACCTGCCTCGCAATGTCAAATCTGGACTCATTGACGCTCAGGAGAAGTTGAAAAACATTTCCCAGATTGATTTTGTGCATTTATCAGCCAAGGATGTGGTCCGCCATCCGGTGGTGGCGGAGATTATCCGAGCTTATGAGCCTGTGCCAGTTAAACCAAGAGCAGATGAGGCGATAGAAGAAGAAACAGAATAGCATAAGAAAAGAGCAGAAGGGTGAAATCTGCTCTTTCTTTATTTTTATACAAGTTGGTCAATAGAGGTATAGTCCAGTCCCAAACCTTCTGCAACGGGCTGGCTGGTGATGTGACCTTGGTAGGTCGTCACACCTTGGCGCAGGCCTTCATCTTCAGCAATGGCTTGCTTGAAGCCCTTTCCTGCCAGCGCCTCGATATAAGGCAGAGTGACATTGGTCAGAGCAATAGTGGAAGTACGGGCTACAGCACCAGGGATATTGGCAACAGCATAATGGAGGACCCCGTGTTTTTCGTAGACTGGCTCATCATGAGTAGTCACTCTATCGGCTGTTTCGATGACCCCACCCTGGTCAACTGCTACGTCCACAATAACAGAACCTGGGCGCATTTGTTTGACCATCTCGTCTATCACCAATTTCGGTGCTTTGGCACCAGGGATGAGAACCGCTCCAATTACCACATCAGCATCTCTCACGCTTGCCTCAATGTTGAAAGAATTTGACATAAGAGTTTGGATTTGGTTCCCAAAGACTTCCTCTAGCACTGAGAGACGTTTAGCACTGATATCTAAAATAGTCACTTGAGCACCAAGCCCAAGGGCGATGCGGGCAGCATGTGTCCCGACGACACCGCCACCGATGATGGTTACTTTTCCTTTTGGAACACCTGGTACACCACCAAGTAGGACACCAGAGCCACCAGCTTGTTTGGTCAGGAAATGGGCCCCGATTTGGACGGCCATCCGACCAGCAACTTCACTCATCGGCACCAAAAGGGGGAGGTGACCTTGATTATCGCGTACAGTTTCGTAGGCTACACCTGTTGTTTTGGCAGCTACCATGGCATCAGCTAATTCGGGAGCAGCAGCCATGTGCAGGTAAGTGAAGAGTAGAAGGTCATCACGCAAGAACTGGTATTCAGTTTCCAGTGGTTCTTTAACCTTAACAACCAGCTCAGCAGCCCAAGCTTCTGCAGCAGTAGGGACGATTTCTGCTCCCTGCTTTTGGTAGTCAACATCTGTGAAGCCGGAGCCTAATCCAGCATTAGTCTCGATGAGTACGCGATGGCCTTTGCCAACGAGACTATGAACACCAGCTGGTGTCAGAGCGACACGATTTTCATTGTTTTTGATTTCTTTTGGAATACCGATTAACATAAAAAATATGCTCCTTTTTTAAGATGTTTTTATTGTATAGGAAAACGTTTCAAAAAGCAAGAAAAAATTGGGAAGGATTGTTTTTATCTGGGAATTGTGCTATTCTGATAAGAAAAATGGGGGAATTTGATGGAAAATATCTATGTCAAGCTGGCCCGTCATTTTAGACTAGAAACTGAGCGGCTGATTCTGCGCCCAGTGACCTTGGATGATGCTCCAGCCATGTTTGAATATGCTTCGGATGAGGATAATGTCCGCTATACCTTTGCGACCAACAGAAATCTAGAAGAAACCCGCAATAATATCGCCTTGTTTTACCTAGCTAATCCTTTGGGGCGTTGGGGGATCGAGCTGAAGGAGACGGGAGACTTTATCGGAACGATTGACTTGCATAAGATTCGGTTGGACTTAAAAACGGCAGCTATCGGCTATGTGATCAATAAAAAATACTGGAATCAGGGCTATACGACGGAAGCCAATCAGGCGGTGATTAAGTTAGCCTTTGAGGAGATTGGGATGAACAAGTTGGTAGCCCTCCATGATATCCATAATCCTGCCTCCGGTCGGGTCATGCAAAAGTCGGGAATGATCTTTTCCCACGAAGAGCCTTACGCAGCTTTAGACAAGCATGAGGAAGGCCGCATTGTGACACGAGTGTATTACTATCTGACTAGGGAAGAATATTTTGCAAAAAAATGAGAAAGGATATTGACAAGTGTTTATCTACATGATATAGTAGATAAGTACTGCTGATTTAGCTCAGTTGGCAGAGCGCATCCATGGTAAGGATGAGGTCGCCGGTTCGATCCCGGCAATTAGCACTCGATAGAAAGGTTGAGATTTTCTCAGCCTTTTTTGGTTTTAAATCAGGACTTTCTTCTAGTTCAAATACTATGCTTATGCCCTCATAGGCGCTCAAATGTGGTATAATAAAAGTAATATTAGTAAGGCAGGTAAAATATGTATATCGAAATGGTGGATGAAACCGGTCAGGTTTCTCAAGAAATCATCAAGCAGACTCAGGAAATCTTGGAGTTTGCGGCTCAGAAAACGGGCAAAGAAAATAAGGAAATGGCTGTAACCTTTGTAACAAATGAGCGCAGCCATGAGCTCAACTTAGAATACCGAGACACCGACCGACCGACGGATGTCATCAGTCTGGAATACAAGCCAGAGCTGGACATTGCCTTTGACGAGGAAGATCTGGCGGACAATCCAGAGCTGGCTGAGATGCTGGAGGATTTTGATGCTTATATCGGCGAGCTCTTCATTTCGGTAGACAAGGCACGGGAGCAGGCGGAAGAATACGGCCACAGTTTTGAGCGAGAGATGGGTTTTTTGGCGGTGCATGGTTTTCTGCATATCAATGGCTATGATCATTATACGCCGGAAGAGGAAGCAGAGATGTTTAGCTTACAGGAAGAAATTTTAACGGCTTATGGACTTACAAGACAATAAAAAAAACAAACGTAAATGGAAGAACCGAGATGTCATTTCGAGTTTGGAGTTTGCCCTGACGGGGATTTTCACGGCCTTTAAGGAAGAAAAGAATATGAAGAGTCATGTTCTTTCGGCTGTTGCTGCTATCATTGCAGGCTTGATTTTTCGTATTTCTGCGGCGGAGTGGCTTTTTTTGCTGCTGAGCATTTTTCTAGTCATCGCCTTTGAAATTATGAATTCTGCCGTTGAAAATGTGGTGGATCTAGCTAGTGACTATCACTTTTCTATGCGGGCCAAGAATGCTAAGGATATGGCGGCGGGAGCTGTTCTGGTCGTGTCAGGCTTTGCAGTTGTGACAGGGCTGATTATTTTTGTTCCCAAAATTTGGGATTGGATTTTTTAAGAATTTGAAAATCGGCGGTTATCCCCGATTTTCTGCTGTTTTAATGGAAATAATAGAGGTAAAATAATGACTTTTAAATCAGGCTTTGTAGCCATTTTAGGACGCCCTAATGTTGGGAAATCAACCTTTTTGAATCATGTCATGGGGCAAAAGATTGCCATCATGAGTGACAAGGCCCAGACTACACGCAATAAGATTATGGGTATTTACACGACGGATAAGGAGCAGATTGTCTTTATTGACACGCCGGGAATCCACAAGCCCAAGACGGCTCTAGGTGATTTCATGGTAGAAGCGGCTTACAGCACGTTGCGTGAGGTGGACACGGTTCTCTTCATGGTACCGGCTGATGAGGCGCGTGGTAAGGGCGATGATATGATTATCGAACGCTTGAAAGCGGCTAAGGTACCAGTTATTTTGGTGGTTAATAAGATTGATAAAGTCCATCCGGATCAGCTTTTAGCGCAAATTGATGATTTCCGCCAGCAGATGGACTTCAAAGAAATCGTACCGATTTCCGCTCTGCAAGGCAACAATGTTTCCCATCTGGTTGATATTCTCAGCAACAATCTAGAAGAAGGCTTCCAGTATTTCCCAGAAGACCAAATCACCGACCATCCAGAGCGCTTTCTGGTGTCAGAGATGATTCGGGAGAAAATTCTCAAGCTGACGGAACAGGAAGTTCCTCACTCAGTGGCGGTGGTTATTGAGAGTATGAAGCGGGACGAGGAGACGGACAAAGTCCATATCCGAGCGACCATCATGGTGGAGCGTGATAGTCAAAAAGGCATTATCATTGGCAAACAAGGAGTGATGCTCAAGAAGATTGGGAAAATGGCCCGTCACGATATTGAAATCATGCTGGGTGATAAAGTCTATCTCGAAACCTGGGTCAAGGTCAAGAAAAACTGGCGGGACAAGAAGTTGGATTTGGCGGACTTTGGCTATAATGAGAAGGAGTATTGAGGTTTTCTAAACAAGCTTGGAAAATTATGTTTAAAATAGCAGTGAAAGAGAGCATAACATTTTGTTATCTCTTTTTACTACAAACGAGAGATGGTCTACATTTTTTCCACCAGAAAGATACTAAAATAAGAATTGGAAATAGAGTATATATATGTCAAAATTAAAATCACAACTTCCTCTTTTTCAGAAAAATGATGTTAATATTTCTAGCGATGTCAACACAGTTTGGTCTATTGCGAATACACTTCGAGGAGCCTATCGCGCAGATAAATATCGTGATGTGATTATTCCCATGTTTGTATTAGCTAGATTGGAAGCAGCTCTACTGCCAACCAAGGATCAAGTGATTGCAGCCTACAAGAAAGACAAAAAAACACCGGAACAGATTCTTGAAGATATATCAGGATATAAATACTATAATACAAGCCCTTTTACTCTTGAAAATTTGCAAAATGATCCTGATGCAATCGAAGAAAACTTTCTCGCTTATTTAGATGGTTATTCCAAACGAGTAAAGGACATTATTGAAAACCTTAAGTTTAAGGAGCAGGTCCATACCTTGGCACAGACAGGACGCCTATTCACTGTCATTAAGAAATTTTCCAAAATTGATCTATCCCCGAGTACAGTGGATTCTATGCGAATGGGCTATATGTTTGAAGACATCATTCGCCGTTTCTCCGAAAATGAGGAAGCAGGATCTCACTATACACCTCGGGAGGTCATTGCTTTGATGGTCAACTTACTGCTCATTGAAGCAGATGAGGAACTGTTTGTAGATAGGAGAATAGTAAAAATTCTAGACATGGCTGCTGGTACGGGAGGCATGCTGGCTACAGCCAAAAGTTATATTCGCCGTTTGAATTCTGAAGTGAATGTTCTTCTCTTTGGTCAGGAATATCTCTCAGAAACTTATGGTATCGGAAGGGCAGATATGCTGATTCGGCAGGAAAATTCTGACTACTTTGTGAAGACAGATACTCTTAAAGATGGTGATCCCTTTGCGGACAAAAAGATGAATTTTGTCATTGCCAATCCTCCCTTTGGCCAGTCTTGGGGGGGAAAGGACGCAGATGATGGTGTAGAACAGGCTGTCAAAAAAGATCAAGAACTCTTTGAGACAACCGATGGCAGACAAGGTCGGTTTGTCAATACTCCGGCAACAGGTGATGCTCAGCTGCTTTTCCACTTGCATGGCTTGGCTAAACTAGAAAAGAATGGACGTGCAGCTATTATTTCTAACGGGTCTCCGCTTTTTTCAGGTGGAACAACATCTGGAGAAAGTCAGATTAGGCGTTATATCTTAGAGAATGACTTGCTAGAAGCTATCATCGCACTCCCTGGTCAGTTTTTCTACAATACAGGAATTGGCATCTATATTTGGATCTATAATAAAAATAAAGCTCCTAAGCGTCGGAATAAGGTACAGTTTATCGATGCGACCGAAGAGTTTGTACCATTGAGAAAGTCTCTGGGACAAAAGCGTCGTGAACTTTCTGAGGACAATATCCGGCAGATTATCCAGTGGTACCATAACTTTGAAGAAAACGACCATGTGAAAATATTTGATAACAAAGAATTTCTTTATAAAGAGTATATCGTTATGCAGCCTCTGCAACGTCGAGGCAGAATTACTGAAGATACCATCGCAAAGGTTAAAAGTGTACCTTTCGTAGCCAAGCTTTATGATGAATACCAATATCAGGAACTGCTTGAAATGGAGCCTCGCGCAGCCAAAGATGAAAAGAAATTACAAGACTTAGCAGCGGGTAAAGCCAAGCAGGAGCAGTTATTAAATGCTCTCCGGCTTGGGATCACTGATAACAGCTACCCTAATTTTGAGGAATTTAGTCAGGTAATCAGAGAGCTATTATCTGAGGCGAAGGTGACACCAGCTAATGTCAATACTATTGCGCTTGCTATGAGCGAGATGGATAAGACAGCAGAAATTATCACAACGACCAAGAAGGACAAGTTTGGCGAGATAGCAGATGGTATTGTCTATGATAAGACGACCAAAGACACGGAAATCGTCAAATGTACCGAGGATGTAGAAGCTTACTTTGCGCGTGAAGTCTATCCACATGTACCAGACGCCCACTATTGGTTTGATGAGGAAAAGGGCTATGGAGCTGAGATTCCTTTTACTAGGTATTTCTACCAGTACCAAGCCCCAGAAAGTGCAGAGAAGCTCTTGGCAGAGTTCTATGAGCTTGAAGAAGAACTACAAAACCTCTTGGAGGAGCTCAAACATGACTAGGATGAAAGAGAGTGGCATTGACTGGATTGGGCAGATACCAGAAGAGTGGGAAATTTCGAAAATTAAATTTACGACTCAGCTTAATGGTAGAATCGGTTGGCAAGGATTAACATCAGCTGAATATAAAGAAGAAGGGCCATATTTGATTACAGGGATTGATTTTCAAAATGGAACAATTAATTTTGAAACAGCTGTACACATTGATGAAAGACGTTGGTCAGAAGCTTCACAGATTCAGGTTGAAAATGGTGATTTGCTGATTACAAAAGATGGGACGGTAGGTAAAGTAGCTATTATTTCAGGGCTTGATGGTAAGGCTTCGTTAAATAGTGGTGTATTACGGATTCAAACAATAGAAGAGATTGATAAAAGATTTTTATATTATGTTTTACTATCAGACGAATTTTGGATGTGGTTTAACTTTACAAATTCAGGGGCTAGCACTATTTTACATTTATATCAAAATGTATTTGACGAATTCACTTTTACCTTTCCCCCAAAAAATGAACAACAAAAGATTGCTGATTTTCTAGATAAGAAAACGGCTCAGTTGGATAAGGTAAAAGCTCTACTGGAGGGGCAAATTCAAAAACTCAAAGACTACCGCGCTAGCTTGATTTATGAGACTGTCACAAAAGGACTGGATAAAACAGTCCCAATGAAAGATTCGGGTATCGACTGGATTGGGCAGGTGCCTGAAGGGTGGGGAGTGAAACGATTAAAATATTTGGTAGAAATTTCAACTGGAACAAGTAACACTCAAGATAGGAGTGTAGAGAGCGAAGGATATCCTTTCTTTGTTAGATCTCAAAATGTTGAAAAACTTCCGACATATACTCATGATACAGAGGCTATTTTAACAGCTGGTGATGGGGTAGGAGTAGGGAAAGTTTTCCATTATTATAAGGGGAAATTTACTGCCCATCAAAGAGTGTATATTTTATCAAATTTTAAAAATATTGAAAGTAAATTTTTATTTTACTATGTATCAATTAATTTAAAAAATGAAGTATCATTAGGGGGAGCAAAATCAACTGTAGATTCTATACGAATGCCTATGTTATCGAATTTTATGGTATCAATACCTTCATTTACCGAACAACATAATATTTCGAATTATTTAGATTGTGAAATTAAGCGAATTCAGGCAATGATTGAAATCAAACAAAATCAAATTGAAAATATTGATAAACAACGACAAACTCTTATTTATGATTATGTAACAGGGAAGAGGAGAGTGTGATGGATACAGAAATTGGAGAATATAATTATTCTATTCGATGGATTTTTGATGAAAAAGATTTACATGAGATTGATTCAAGAACTTTATTAAAATCAGAAGAAGCGATTACCTCTCTTATATATTCTATAGCAAGAGATTTTAATTTTCCTATTGAAATAAAAGTGAGAGCTAGAGAACAAGGTAGTTTCGATATTTCTCATGTTGTCACGTTCTTAGGTGAACATAAAGACGTTTTTATGATTTTATTAGGAGCTGTTATAAATAAGTTCTTTTCACCTAATCCAACTCCTAAAAATAGTAACATTGAAAAAGCTAAATTTATGTCTGAATGTTTTAAGAGAATTAATGAAGGAAGTTTAACAGAGTCTCAGGCAAATGCACTAATTGATAATTTTGATTTTACAAGAAAACAAAAGAATGCTTTTTATAAAGCGAATAAAAAAGATACTTCAATTAAGGAAATTGAAATAAAACAGATTGATAGAGTGATTGCAAAAATTCCTAGAGAGACTTTTGATGATTATATCTGTTTAAACAATAATGAAGATAAACTTATTTCAGATGCAAAAATATATATAATCTCTCCAGTTATAGTAGCTGGAAGCAACGAAGGATGGACTGGAGAATATGAAAGTGAAAAAATTCGTTTTTATATCAAAGATAAAGAGTTTTTAGAAAAATCTCAAAATAAGGTTATTTCTTTTAATACAGGGTTTTATATTAAGTGTGAACTAAAAAAAGTAGTTAAAATTCAAGAAGGAATTGAGAAAATAAGATGGGAAGTAATCTCAGTTTCTAGCTATGGAACAGATGAAAAACATGAATTTGAATTTAAACATCGAGTGAGGAGGATCGAAATTGTAGATGGACAGTTGTCTTTATTTGGGGATGAGTAATTGATTTTTTAATCAGTATTTAGAACAAGACCTGTTATGAATTGTTATATTTATAATTAAACTCTGTGATTAATATGAGTTCAAGCATTGTAGAGTTTAGGTAAGTAATATGTTATATATCTATCCTTCCGTTAATCTGCAAACATCATTCCGTTATTCCTCGTATTGTTCCGAACTATGGTATAATAGAGGTAGAAAGCGAGGAGTGCTCATGTATATGACAGTGAGGCAGGCAGCTGAGCTCTGGGGAATTTCTGATCGTCGAGTTCGGTCTCTGTGCAGTCAGGGAAAGATTACGGGTGCTGTCCAAGAAGGGCGTTTGTGGAGGATTCCCTTAGATGCCAGAAAGCCAGCGGATGGCCGTTATAAAAAAGTAGATAGTCTCTTGCCTTTGATTGATGAAAAGATGATGCAGTTATCAAAACTTCGTCCTTTGACGGATGGAGAGTTGGAGCGGCTTAATGAAGAGTTTGCAGTCGAATATACCTATAACTCAAATGCTATTGAGGGCAATACACTGACCTTGCGTGAGACAGATTTGGTCCTGCGTGGATTGACTATTGACCAAAAGCCTTTAAAAGATCATATGGAGGCAATCGGTCATCAGGAGGCTTTTCAGTATGTTCAAAGGCTTGTTGAGGAGAACCAGGCTTTGTCAGAACAGATGATAAAGGATATTCATTATCTAGTATTAGCGGATAAAAAAAATGACCGAGGCATTTATCGGAGAGTCCCGGTGCGCATCATGGGAGCAGCCAATGAACCGGCTCAGCCGTATATGATTGCTCCATTGATGGAAAAGCTCCTAGTGGACTATGCAGTAAGTCAGGAAAATATGGTGACCAAGCTAGCTCAGTTTCATATTGCCTTTGAGAGTATCCATCCGTTTATTGACGGCAATGGCCGAACGGGGAGGCTCTTGGTGAATTTGGAGTTGATGAAGGCGGGCTATCCACCGATTGATATAAAATTTACGGATAGATTGGCCTATTACCAAGCATTTGATGACTTTCACTCAAAAGGAAGTTTATCGGCAATGGAGGATTTATTTGCCAAATATATCAATGAAAGATTGGATATGTATTTGGAGATTCTATCTCTTAATGATGAAGGATAAGGAGAGTAGATGACAAATTTAGATATTACTGAGCGTTATGATTTTCAGCAATGGATTTTAAAAGATCTCATTCAGCATAATGGCTATATTCAGCGTGCTCAGTCTGCTTATAATCAAAGGTTGGCTATGGATATAGATATTTTATGGGAATTTCTGATGTCAACCCAAGAAGAAACTGTCGAAAAACTCTTGAAGCGTTTTGACAGAGAGACTATTCTCAATTTGATTAATCAAGAAATTATCAAAGGTGGTCTTCTATTTGCCTTAAAAGATGGAGTGTATATTGAGAATAAAAAACTTCGTCTTATGTACCGCAGACCAGCAACAGACTTTAATGAAAAGGCTAGTCATCAGTATAATTTAAATCGCTTGACAGTAATGGAAGAAGTGGTCTATAAGGACCAAGAACGTATTGACTTAGTCATCTTTCTTAATGGCTTAGCCTTGTTTGCTATTGAGTTGAAACTAAATTCAAGTGGCCAGTCTGTCCAGGATGCTATTAAGCAGTTAAAAGGACGTGATGTTAAAAATCGTCTTTTCCGATTTAATGCAGGAGTATTAGTTAGTTTTGCGGTTGACTGGATGGAAGTCTATATGACAACTCAGCTTAAGGGATCAGATACCTACTTCTTGCCTTTTAATAAAGGAAAGGGTGAAGGGATTGACCAAGGAGCAGGGAATCCTCAGAATAATCAGGGGCCAGAAACAGAATATCTATGGCGAGATTTGCTGAAGAAAGAAAGTATCCTACAGTTGATTGAACGTTTTATCTTTTTAACGCCTGATAAAAAGGATATCATTTTTCCGCGTTATCAGCAGAGACGAGCAGTTAATCGTATTTTAGAAGATATGCGAGTCAACCATACCGATAGAAACTATCTGATTCAGCATTCTGCGGGGTCGGGTAAAACAAATACGATTGCTTGGTTGGCACACAGCTTAGTTAGTCTTCATGATGAAGAAAATCAAAATATCGTTGATACCGTTTTGGTTGTTACTGACCGTATCGTTGTTGACCGTCAACTTCAAGATGCTATTCGTTCTATTGAGCATCAGCCTGGTGTGATTAAGGTTATGGATGATAAGGCTACTTCTAGCGACTTAGCAGATGCACTTGCTGGGAATACAAAAATTGTTGCGACCACTATCCATAAGTTTGCACAAATAAATAAATCAAACTGGATGTCTGCGGGTGTAACAGTAGAAAAGAAATTTGCCATTTTGATTGATGAGGCGCATAGTTCTACGACTGGCTCCTATATGAGTGCAGTCAGTCAGGTATTGACTGAAACGGATATAGAGAACGGCACAATGGATGAGCCACAAGAAGTGTCTGTCGGCGATGCTATTGAACAGGAAATTGCCCGTACAGGGAAACAAGACAATATTTCTATTATTGCATTTACAGCGACACCTAAAGCTACTACATTGCAGTTGTTTGGCTCTACTAGACCAGATGGTTCAAAGGGTCCTTTTGACTTGTACAGTATGAAGCAGGCTATTGAGGAAGGTTTTATTTTAGATGTTCTCAATAACTACACCACTTATAAAACATACTACAAGCTAAATAAGGCGGTCGAAGAGGATCCTGAACTCAAAACGACAGTGGCAAAGCGGAAAATTGCTAAATTTGTGGAGCTATCTGATGAAAATATTCATCAAAAGGTCGAAATTATCATGGACCATTTTATTACTCATGACATCATGGCTGATTTAGGTGGACATGGAAAGGCAATGATTGTAACTTCAGGACGTGAGGCAGCTGTCAAATACCAACAAGCTTTTAAGAAATATTTAAAAGAGCATCATATTACTAGTATCGGAGCAGCCGTCGCTTTTTCAGGAAGGTTGAGCCTTGATGGAGCTGAATTTAGCGAATCTTCTATGAATGGCTTTAGTGAAGATAAGCTCAAAAGTAAGTTTGATACTGATGATTATCAAGTGCTAATCGTTGCAAATAAATATCAAACGGGCTTTGACCAGCCTAAATTATTGGCTATGTATGTAGATAAAAAGTTGCGTGATGTAGCAGCAGTACAGACTTTATCTCGTTTGAATCGTATTGTAAAAGGCTATCACAAAAAGACCTTTATTCTTGATTTTAAAAATACCTATGAGGATATTAATAGAGCTTTTGCTCCCTACTACCGAGAAACAATTTTGACTGAAACGATTACTCCGAGCGATGTATTTGATTTAGATGCTAAAATTGAAAGTTATGGAATAGTAGATAATGATGATGTCCATGCCTATAATCAATTCTTATATCAAGAGAAACGTTCCAGCCGCGATAAACAAAAGATGCTCGCTCTACTGTCAAACGGGTATACACGAGTGCAGCGTTTTGATGAAAAAGAACAAGTAAATATCCGTAAAGTTATTCGTGGATTTTTACGGATGTATACCTTCTTGATTCAGGCTACAGCTTATCAAAATGAATTGCTTCATGAACGATACAATTATCTGCAAGGTCTTGTGAAAATGATTGATGTCCGATTGGGAGGGAATGATTTCACTATTGCTGATAAGATTGTTGTAGATTATATGAAACACAAACAAACCGGTTTTTACACTGTGGCAGAGTTAGAGGGAAATTATTCGGTGACACTAAATAAGCCGAATTTATCAAATGTTTCTGAAGAACAAGAGAAAAAATTGTCTGAAATTATTGAAGAAATTAATGAGCAGCTTGATTTAGATATTGATGATCAAATTGCTGTTAGCGGGGCAGTCTCAATTAGGGAATTGATGAAGAAGAATCCTAAATTGAAGCAATCAGCTTTAGTAAACTCTCGCGAAGATTTCGAATTTTCATTTGAGGATGAAATTGATAAAGCTTTAACTGATGGTTACACCCAAAATCAAGATTTCTTTGGAGTGCTATTGAGTAATGAAGATTTCAAAAAGCGTATTGCAAAGATTTTTATTGATGATGTTTACCAAAGTTTTAAAAAGAGTAGTGATTAAAAATTCTATTAGGAATAACAAAAATTACACAAGCAAATTTATCCATTCTCAAAACAGGCAAGGCTAAAGGAATTCGCTTTACAACCTTGCTGGCTATCTGTGAAACGCTGGATTGTCAGCCTGCTGATATTTTAGAGTATATTTCTGACTAAAAGAAGTAAAAGAAGATAGAAAGGAGCTTTATGCCTGAATTACCTGAAGTGGAAACGGTTCGGCGCGGTTTGGAGCGTCTGGTTGTTGGCAAGACGATTGAGCAGGTGCGGGTCCGTTATGCTAAGATGATTGGTACGGGAGTGGATAGTTTTGTCCATGACCTGCCAGGCCAGACGATTGAAAAGATTGGCCGTCGGGGTAAGTATTTGCTCTTTTACCTGACGGGTGGAGTGCTGGTTTCCCATCTGCGAATGGAAGGCAAGTATCTTTTTTATCCAGATGCGGTGCCTGAGCGCAAGCATGCCCATGTCTTTTTCGAGATGATGGATAGCGGGACACTTGTTTATGAGGATGTCCGCAAGTTTGGGACTATGGAGCTTTTGAGAAAGGACCAGCTGGAGGCTTATTTTGCTGCTAGAAAGCTTGGTCCTGAGCCGACAGATTCGGACTTTCTTTTGGCGCCTTTTGCAGCAGCTTTGAGTCGTTCCAAGAAGCCCATCAAACCCTATTTGCTGGAGCAGACCTTGGTCGTTGGTCTGGGCAATATTTATGTAGATGAGGCGCTTTGGCGGGCGTGCATTCATCCGACTAGGCCAGCAGATAGTTTAAAGCCTGCTGAAGTCAAGAGGCTGCGTGAGCAGATTATAGAAGTTTTGCAGCTTGGGATTGAAAAGAGAGGATCGACTATTCGGACCTACCGCAATGCTTTGGGCGAAGATGGCACGATGCAGGATTTTCTGCAGGTCTATGGAAAGACTGGTCAGCCTTGTGCTAGATGTGGCAGTCCGATTGAAAAGATTAAGCTGGGAGGACGTGGTACTCATCTCTGCCCTCATTGTCAAAAAGCGAGGTGATTGTCATGGCAAAAATTATCGGAATTACAGGTGGTATTGCCTCGGGTAAGTCAACGGTAACAGACTTTTTGCGTCAGCAAGGCTATCAGGTTATCGATGCGGATCAGGTGGTCCATGAGTTGCAAGAGCCGGGTGGCCGACTTTATCAAGCTCTCTTATCCGCTTTTGGTTCCGCTATTTTACAGGAAGATGGACGCTTGGACCGACCCAAGCTGGGAGCTATGATTTTTGGGAATCCCGAACTCTTGGCCCAGTCCAGTCAGCTTCAGAACGAGATTATCCGCGAGGAGCTGGCTGGCAGGCGAGATTTGCTGGCAGAGACGGAAGACATCTTTTTTATGGATCTTCCCTTGCTGTTTGAGTTACAATATGAGGACTGGTTTGACCAAATCTGGCTGGTGGATGTGACGGAGGAAACTCAGCTCAGTCGCCTCATGGCTCGAAATGCTCTTAGTCTGGAAGAGGCTGAAAAACGCATAGCAGCTCAGCTATCTCTCCAAGAAAAGCGAAAGAGGGCGGATGTGCTCATTGAGAATAATGGGAGTGTGGAGGAGACTTTGGCTCAAGTTGATCAGCTTTTAAAAACAGAAAGAAGATGATTCTATCACGGTACAAGTAAATTGGAAACATAATCTGAAAATCGCTTGGTTTGGCAACTTCCTGACAGGTGCCAGCATTTCTCTGGTCACTCCTTTTATGCCCCTTTTTGTGGAGCAGCTGGGATCGCGTGGTCATGAAGTGGAGTACTATGCTGGTCTGGGTATTGCCCTTTCGGCTGTTTCAGCAGCCTTTCTATCTCCTGTCTGGGGCAGTCTGGCCGACCGCTATGGGCGGAAACCTATGATGATTCGGGCTGCTACGGCAATGGTCTTTACGATGGGAGGCCTTGCCTTTGTGCCCAATATTTTTTGGCTTTTATTCCTGCGCTTTCTCAATGGCGTTTTTGCGGGGTATGTCCCTAACAGTACGGCCTTGATTGCCAGTCAGGCTCCTAAGGACAAGACTGGCTATGCGCTGGGAACTTTGGCAACAGGTGTTGTTGCTGGCAATCTCATGGGGCCTTTGATTGGCGGAGTGATTGCTGAAGTCTTTGGCATTCGCAATGTTTTTCTATTGATTGGCTTTTTCTTTCTGATTGCGACTCTGATGACGGCTGCCTTTATCCAAGAAGATTTTAGGCCAGTAGCCAAGGAAGAGGAGATTGGCTTTAGAGAGCTGATGCGACAGATTAAATATCCTAAGCTGTTGCTGAATCTTTTTCTGACTAGCTTTGTCATTCAGTTTGCAGCCCAGTCCATCGGCCCTATTCTAGCCCTTTACATTCGGGAGCTAGGTCAGACAGACAATTTGATTTTTGTCTCTGGTCTGATTGTCTCTAGTATGGGCCTGTCCAGCATGATGAGTTCTAGTCTTCTGGGTCGGCTGGGAGATCGGATGGGCAATCATCGCTTGCTGGTTTTAGCTCAGCTTTATTCCATTATCATTTACCTGCTCTGTGCTCATGCAAGCTCCTCTCTTCATCTCGGTTTTTACCGTTTCTTGTTTGGTTTGGGAACGGGAGCCTTGGTGCCGGGAGTCAACGCTCTATTGAGCAAGATTACGCCTAAGTTTGGAATTTCCCGAATCTTTAGTTACAACCAGATCTTCTTTTATCTGGGAGGTGTCATCGGCCCCATGTCTGGCTCGGCCATTGCAGCGACAGCAGGCTATCATTCAGTCTTTTATGCTACGGCCGGTTTAGTAGCAGTCAGTCTCCTCATCAACCTTTTTTGTTTTAGAAATTTATTGAAAAAGAAGGAAATCTAGTGCGCGTTAAAATTCATTTAAAATGCTCCAGTTGCGGTAGTCAGAATTATCTGACCAGCAAAAACATCAAGACTCATCCTGACAAGATTGAGGTTTTGAAGTACTGCCCCAAGGAAAGAAAAGTAACCTTACATCTTGAATCTAAATAGATTTTATGATAAAATAGATAGGATTTTAAGGAGTTTTGTTTATGTATAGCCTATTATTAACAATTTTAGTTATTTTATCAGCTTTTATTATTATTGCAATTTTCATGCAGCCAACCAAAAATCAGTCTAGCAATGTGTTTGATTCTAGTGCCAATGATCTCTTTGAGCGATCTAAGGCACGTGGATTTGAAGCAGTGATGCAGCGATTAACAGGAGTTATGATCTTTTTCTGGTTGCTGATTGCCTTGGTATTGGCGGTATTATCTAGTAAATAAAATAGGCTCTGACTTTGTCTTGGCCTTTTTTTAAAGCTTGAATATACAATATAAGTGCACAATAAAAACTCATAAGATTTTCTAGTAAAATAGAATTGAACCAACTAGTTACGAAAGGAAATCTTATGAGCTATCACCATTTTACCATAGATGAGCGCGAAAGTATTCTGATTTACCGTACAAAAGGACTAAATTTTTCTCAAATCGCAAAATTACTTCACCGTCATCCTTCCAGCATTAGTCGGGAATGGAAACGTCATACGGAAGAAAACAGCTACTCTCCCAACAAAGCACAAGCATCTTATAAACTTGCAAAATCACACTGTGGGCGAAAGAGAAAGCTGGATCTAGACTCGAATCTAAGTAAGATAGTCAAGCACCTTTTTCTTGATTGCCAATGGTCTCCTGAAGAAATAGAAGGGCGATTGTGCCTAGAATATGGGAAAGCTGTTATCAGTTATCAAACGATTTATAGAGCCATCTATCGCGGTCACTTTGACGACAAGCTGTCACATGGTGCTCGTGGTGTGATTCGCAAACTCCGTCATCGTGGGAAAACACGTCATACGAAAGGTTATGTTGAAAACAGAGGGAAAATTTCTATTTCTCATACCATTCACGAAAGACCCGAAGAAGCAAACAAGCGAACTAGGATCGGTGATTGGGAAGCAGGTTGCAGGGAAAACCGGGAAAGCTTGCTTAGTTACTCTAACGGATCGCTATTCTCGTTTTCTTAAAATCAAGAAGGTAGCGATCAAGAAAAGCAAACTGGTCATAGAGGCTATGGTACAAATGTTGGAGCCCTTGCCGAAAGAAACCGTCACTCCCGATAGAGGAAAAGAATTCACGAATCATCAAGACTTGACTGACAAATTAAAGGTAGAGGTCTATTTCCCAGACCCTCATGCGCCTTGGCAACGAGGAACAAATGAGAATACCAATGGATTACTACGAGAATATTTTCCCAAAGGGAGTGATTTGACATTTATTGATGAGCACACCATTCAGCTGTGGGAGGATAAACTAAATAATAGACCACGAAAGTGTCTCAACTGGAAAACTCCTTATGAAGTATTTTATGGTGAAATTGTGCACTTGATTTGACAATTCAAGAGCTTTAAAAGGGGTAATATCAAGAACCCCTCATAGTGTAGAAAGAAAGTATGAAAGAAGAAATTATAGAATATTTAAAAGACAGGCAGCAGGCTAGCGTAGATGAGCTTGCGGCTGCTTTGGGGAAAGAGTCTTCCAAGGCTTTTAGTAGCCTAGTTAAGACCATCTCCCAGATGGAAAGAAAACGCCAGATTCGTTTTGATGACAATGGGCGGATTGAGCTTTACGAGAAGAAACAGCAGGAGCGTCTAACGCTCAAAGGTATTTTTCATGCCCACAAGAATGGCTTTGGCTTTGTCACCTTGAATGAGGAAGAGGATGACCTTTTTGTCGGTCGTAATGATGTCAATCATGCTATTGATGGCGATACGGTGGAAGTGGTCATCACCAAGGTGGCAGACCGCATCAAGGGAACTTCAGCTGAAGCTAAGATTATCGATATTCTGGAACACAGCCTGACCACGGTGGTTGGCCAGCTGGTTTTAGATGAGGAAAAGCCCAAGTATGCGGGCTATATCCGCTCGAAAAATCAGAAAGTCAGCCAGCCTATTTATGTTAAAAAACCAGCCTTGGTTCTGGATGGCACAGAGGTACTCAAGGTCGCGATTGACAAATACCCGACTAAAAAACGTGATTTCTTTGTAGCCAGTCTGGTCGATGTGGTCGGTCATATCAACGACCCAGGCATTGATGTATTGGAAGTGCTGGAATCCATGGATATTGTCTCCGAGTTTCCAGACAAGGTCTTGGAAGAGGCCAAGCGAGTTCCGGATGCACCGTCAGAGAGCGATTTTGAAGGACGTTTGGACCTTCGCGAAGAGATTACCTTTACCATAGATGGGGCGGATGCCAAGGACTTGGACGATGCGGTTCATATCAAGCGCCTGAAAAATGGCAACTTTGAGCTAGGCGTCCATATCGCAGATGTGTCCTACTATGTCAAAGAAGGCTCTGAGCTGGATAAGGAAGCCCTTAATCGGGCAACCTCTGTCTATGTGACCGACCGCGTGGTGCCCATGCTGCCGGAGCGCCTGTCCAACGGAATCTGCTCTCTCAATCCCAATGTGGACCGGCTGACCCAGTCGGCTATCATGGAGATTGATGCCAAGGGGCGCGTGGTCAAGCATACTATCACCCAGACTGTCATCAAGACGACCTTCCGCATGACCTATAGTGATGTCAACGACATCATCGCAGGAGATCAGGAAAAGGCTGAGCAGTTCAAGGCCATTGTACCTAGCATTGACAGTATGGTCCAGCTGCATGAGATTCTGGAAAGTATGCGCTTTAAACGGGGTGCGCTCAACTTTGACACCAATGAGGCCAAAATCATGGTCAATAAAGAAGGTCGGCCTGTGGATATTGTCCTGCGTCAGCGGGGAATTGCCGAGCGCATGATTGAGTCCTTTATGCTGGTGGCTAATGAGACGGTGGCTGAGCATTTTGCTAAGCTAAATCTGCCCTTTATCTATCGGATCCACGAGGAGCCTAAGGCGGAGAAGGTGCAGAAGTTTATTGACTACGCCTCTAGCTTTGGGATTCGGATTTATGGGACGGCTAGCTCTATGAGTCAGCAGGCTCTGCAGGATATTATGGAGGCGGTCAAAGACCAACCTTACGAAGATGTCTTGTCCATGATGCTTCTGCGCTCCATGCAGCAGGCTCGCTACTCTGAGCACAATCACGGCCACTATGGTCTGGCAGCGGAGTTTTATACTCACTTCACTAGTCCGATTCGGCGCTATCCAGACCTTCTGGTTCACCGAATGGTACGGGATTATGGTAAGTCTAAAGAAATAGCAGAGCATTTTGAGCAAGTGATTCCTGAGATTGCCAGTCAGTCTTCCAGCCGAGAGCGTCGAGCTATTGAGGCTGAGCGAGAAGTCGAAGCCATGAAGAAGGCTGAGTATATGGAAGAATTTGTCGGGGAAGAGTTTGATGGCGTGGTTTCAAGCGTCGTGAAGTTCGGACTCTTTGTCGAGCTGCCCAATACGGTCGAAGGCTTGATTCATGTCACCAACCTGCCAGAGTTTTACAGCTACAATGAGCGGACGATGACACTGAAAGGAGAAAAGTCCGGTGTGGTCTTCAAGGTCGGTCAGCAGATTCGTATCAAGCTGGTCCGAGCGGATAAGGCTACAGGCGAGATTGACTTTGAATACCTGCCTAGTGAATATGACCTGGTAGAAAAGACTGGCAAGAGTGGCAGAGGTCAGTCGGGCAGAAAGAGACGCCGTGAGGATGACAAGCGCAGCCATCCTTCCAAAGAAAAAGGCTATAGAGATAAGAAAGATAAGAAGTCCAAGAAAGGCAAGAGCCAGAAGGCATTTTACAAGGAACTAGTCAAGAAAGGAGCCAAGCATGGCAAAGGGAGAAGGAAAGGTCGTCGCGCAAAATAAAAAGGCCAGACACGACTACACCATCGTAGACACCATAGAGGCTGGCATGGTGCTGACGGGGACGGAAATTAAGAGCATCCGCGCAGCCCGTATCAATCTCAAAGACGGCTTTGCCCAAATCAAGAACGGTGAGGCCTGGCTCAGCAATGTCCATATCGCGCCTTATGAAGAGGGCAATATCTGGAACCAAGAGCCTGAACGTCGCAGAAAGCTGCTGCTGCATAAGAAGCAGATCCAAAAGCTGGAGCAGGAGACCAAGGGAACCGGAATGACGCTGGTGCCGCTCAAGGTCTATCTCAAGGATGGCTATGCCAAGCTCCTCCTGGGCTTAGCCAAAGGGAAGCACGACTATGACAAGCGCGAGTCCATCAAACGCCGCGAGCAAAACCGAGACATCGCAAGACAAATGAAGAACTTTAATACAAGATGAAAGATCGGGTGACCGGTCTTTTTTAGGTTTCAACTCTGACTTGAGAATTATGATATAATGGGAGGGAACAGGTCTGAGAATGAATGAGAAAAGGAGGAGAAAATGAAGAAGCAAGAAATATGTAAATGGAGTAGGTGCAGGAGGAAACTGATTTGATGAAGAATCTATTAACAAAAAACCGTGCTTTTCAATTTGTGTTAGCTAGTCTAATTCTTATCCCTTTCATTATAGTTGGTATTATTGGATTCCAACAATTTTTTAAAGAACCTGAAAAAGTCGAATATTCCATTGAAGAATACCATTCTGTAAAGGAAAACGTATATTTTTTCGGGAATCAACGAAAATTCGTCTTAATGAACACAGATTCCAATGTGAGACCTGGGAGTAGTATCTATCTTTATACAACCGAGCGGAAAGTGATGACAAATAAAGGCGGAGTTGATTTAACCTTTAGAACAAACATGCCCAAATCAGATTATTGGAAGATCCGTCTTTATGACTATAGAACAGAAGACTTAGCAGTTAAAGAAGTGGATCTAAACAAAGTGGTCGAAGACTATGAGGCTGGTTTTTTTCCGATGTATTTTAAATTTGCAGAATATCGTAATAATCCCAAGAACGTCATCAATATAGAAGTTAAAGATAATCAAGGTACTATGAAAACCTTTGTTTTAAACATTGATAGCGGAAAAGTAGAAGGAGAGTATCAAAAGCGTGTAGATATCTATGAAGAGGGTCCTTACTTTTATTATACGACACTGGATCAACATACAGAGAATAAGGGATACTTGGTAAATCACGTCATCGGTACTTATGGTGATTGGAAGGCAGAGGGAAAAGTTATTGATACCAACATCAACCTCTTTGAGGAATATCCTGAAATTGAGAAAAAAATAACTGAAGAAGGTTGGATTCTTAATCCTCAAGAAGAATACGTGACCTCAGAGGAATGGTTTGACAAAGTTTTGTACTGGATGGCGCCTAAGGGAGAAGAGAAACTGACGATTTATGGTATAGATACTAAGGGTCAGGTTTCTGATACCCCACTCACAACCTATGCAGAATATGAAGCCTGGGTTCAAAAACAACGATCAGAAGGGAATATAAATGAAACGAATTGATCCTGAGAGAATAAAGAGTAGACAAGCGTGAGTCCATCAAATGTCGCGAGCAAAACTGCGACATGACAAGGCAGTTGAAGAACTTTAATACAAGATGAAAGCTCTTCAGGACAAGCTGTCGTATAAGATACGGGGACTTAATTTATAAAATAAAACTTAATGTATGATATGAGCAAGAATTGACTACTGAATCATTTCTTGCTTTTTTGATAGTGATACATTGAATACCCTAGCACTTGTCAAGTCTGGCTTTTTCGAGTATGATAAAGACAGTTAAAATTTTGAAATTTGGCTTTCAGAGAAAGGATTTTTATGACAGAAGAATTACTAGCCTATAAACGTATGCCAGTGTGGACAGCTGAGACCATGCCCGAACTGGTCAAGAACAAGCACAATACCAAAGAGGGAACTTGGGGTAAAATCACTGTTCTCAAAGGACGTCTTAAGTTTGTCGAGATGTCAGAGGAGGGTGAGGAGCTGGTTGAGCACATCTTTGAGGCCGGTCAGGACAATCCTTTTGCCCAGCCCCAAGCTTGGCATCGAGTTAAAGCCTTGACGGATGATTTGGAGTGGTATTTGGAATTTTACTGTCGGCCTGAGGATTACTTCCCTAAGAAATACGGCAGCAATCCAGTGCACTCAGAGGTTTTGGAAGCCATGCAGACTGTCCACCCAGGACGGGCCTTAGATCTAGGTTGCGGTCAAGGTCGCAATGCCCTCTTTCTGGCTAAGAAAGGCTTTGAAGTAACGGCCGTAGATCAGAATGAGCTGGCACTGGAGATCCTACGTAGCATTGTGGAACAGGAAGATTTGGATCTGCCAGTGGGTAGCTACGATATCAACTCAGCTAGTCTAACCCAGACTTATGATTTGATCGTTTCCACTGTTGTACTTATGTTCCTGCAGGCAGAGCGGATTCCAGATATTATCCGCAATATGCAAGAACATACAGCGCTTTGCGGCTACAATCTTATCGTCTGTGCTATGGATACAGAGGACTTCCCTTGCTCTGTTCCCTTCCCATTTACTTTTAAGGAAGGGGAGCTTGCGGAGTATTATAAAGACTGGGAGCTGGTCAAGTACAATGAAAATCCTGGCCACCTCCATCGCCGTGATGAAAACGGCAATCGAATTCAGCTGCGCTTTGCGACTATGCTGGCTAAAAAAGTGAGATAAATTTTTTGAAGCTCAAGTCGGCTCTGCCAAAATCTCTAGTGAATTGCTTATAAATATTTTATAGCAGGATGTTTTCTGATAAGATAAAAAATAATAGCCTTTCCTCTAAATAAGATGGGGCTATTTTTTGTTTATCTGCTCTGATTCGAGAAAAAAGTAGAGGAAATATAGATTAGATAAAAAATATACATAATTTTGTGTAAACGCTTGCAAAAAGATTAGAAAGAGAGTATGCTAAAGTAGGAATGTTAAGGTATTACGGTTTATGTTGTTTAGACTGGGAGTTGATTCCAGCCCCGCAGATAGTCAAAAGGAGATAGACTATGAAGAAAATACTGCTCAGACTAATGTTCCTTGCAAT
>NZ_JBZYCU010000018.1:0-43303 GCF_058933875.1 Streptococcus sp. STC1396
TTGTCAAGCGACGTCTAGCGCCATAGAGCCCTACGACTTTACAAGACACCACTACTTTAACATAAAGAAAAAGTAGTGAGTACTCTCTCCCGTCGGAGATTTCTTCACTACTAATCTTAGTATGTTTTCTACAACAAAATAGGCTCCATAATCCCTGCGGTGGATTTACCCACTACAGAAATTATAGAGCCTTTATTGGCCAAAAATCTCTTTTGAAAGTTTACGGCCTGTAGGAGTTGTAGCTAAACCGCCTTCGGCTGTTTCTCTGAAAGCAGTAGGCAGACTTGAGCCAACTTGATACATAGCGTCAACGACTTCGTCAACAGGAATTTTGGATTCGATTCCCGCAAGAGCCATATCGGCTGCAATAAAGGCGTAACTGGCTCCCATTGCATTTCGCTTGACACAGGGAACTTCTACTAAACCAGCCACAGGATCGCAAATCAAGCCCAGCATGTTTTTGATGACGAAACAGATAGCTTGGCTAGCCTGAAAAGGAGAACCTCCAGCAGCTAGAACTAAAGCAGCTGCACTCATAGCAGAAGCGGAGCCAACCTCAGCTTGACAGCCCCCTTCAGCACCCGAAATTGAGGCGTTATTGGCAATAACTAGGCCAAAAGCGCCTGCAGCTAATAGAAAGTTTAGCTGTTCTTCTTCTGTGAGGCCTAATTTTTCAATAGCGGATGTCAGAACGGCTGGCAGACAACCAGCACTGCCGGCCGTTGGTGTGGCACAAACCAGTCCCATTTTAGCATTGTGTTCATTAACAGCAATAGCATTTTTTGCAGCAGTCAGAACAGTCTGGTCTGACAAAGCTTTTCCTGACTGGATATAATGGTGGAGTTTAGCTGCGTCTCCGCCAGTCAATCCACTGCGAGACTTGCTCTCGTCAAGTCCAAGAAGGACGGAGGCTTTCATGACTTCCAGATTGCGGCCCATCAGTCGCAGGACTTCCTCTCTTTCACGACCAGTTAATTCATACTCGGTAGCAATCATCAATTCAGCAACGTTTCCTTGGTAATCCAAGTCAGCTTGCTCTACCAATTCTTTGATGGAATAAAACATATTTTCTCCTATTTAAAGAAATTCACATTGTGTAGATGAGGAATGTTGCGAATTTCTTCAATGGCTTCCTCACAGCTACGGCTGTCAACTTCGATAATCATAATCGCTTTTTCCCCAGCCTTCTCACGGGTGACATTCATCTGAGCAATGTTGATATTGTAGCGTGACAAGGCTTCTGTGACATGCGCTATCATACCTGGTACATCCTGATGGACAATGATGATGGTCGGAGTATTCATGCTTAGGGATACTGAAAAGCCATTCAGCTCAGTTACTTGAATGTTTCCGCCACCGATAGAGATTCCAGTCACACTGATTGTTTTACGGTCATTTTTGACTGTAATCTTTGTCGTATTGGGGTGGGGAGCATTGCTATCCTTTTGAATCGTCCAGACAATCTTGATGCCATGTTTATGGGCAATTTCAAGGCTGTTAGGGATATCAGGGTCATCTGTCTCCATGCCTAGAATCCCTGCTACAAGAGCCAAGTCAGTTCCGTGACCTCGGTAAGTTTTGGCAAAAGAGTTAAAGAGCTGGAACTCTACTTCCGTTGGTTCATCGTTAAAAATGGAGGAGACGATTTTTCCGATACGGACTGCGCCTGCTGTATGACTGCTTGAAGGGCCAATCATCACAGGTCCGATAATATCAAAAACAGACTGAAATTTTAATGATTTCATCCTTTTCTCCTTGTTTCATCTATTCTTTTTCATTATACCAAAGTAATAGCGATTTAGCTCGGATTTTTGAATGTGTTTTCAGAAGAAATCTTCAAATGTTTCTGGGAATAGTCAAATAATTAAGTGAGTCGTATAAAAAATATAAATGAACTTCTATTTTTATTGATTTCTCATCATTTTTTTATAATCTATTCAAACAAATATAAATAAGGTGTTTTTATTCGTTTGTCAATATGGCTGTAATAAATTTAACTCAAGCAATAAATACCCGTAACAAAGAAAAGATAAGATAGAAATATCATTAAAAAGGAGAATTCTATCTATGAATTTATATTTTAAAAAACAAAATAAAATGCTAAAGGCAGGTTTTCTCGGTGTAATTGCAGGTGCTGCTGTTTTTCTTCCAGTTGTGGCCAATGCAGAAAGCTATACGGTCAAATCAGGCGATACCTTGTCATCAATTGCTGCTTCACATCAGACGACCGTTGAGAAGATTGCTGAAAAAAATAAGATTAGCAATATTAATTTAATTAGTGTTGGGCAGATTTTAGAATTGGACGAATCTGCATCTGAGCAAGTAACTGCTGAGACATCAGCTAAGACTGAAGAAACGTCAGTAAATTCAAATTCTAGTTTGAGTAATGAGGACGCTGAAGCCAAGGAATGGATTGCCCAGAAGGAATCTAGCGGTAGTTATACCGCTCAGAATGGTCAATATTATGGTCGATATCAATTAACCATTACCTATCTAAATGGAGATTTATCACCAGAAAACCAAGAGAAAGTGGCGAATGAATATGTAACCAATCGCTATGGTTCATGGTCAGCTGCTAAAAATTTCTGGTTAGCCAATGGCTGGTATTAAAAAGGTTAATCTTTAGACTGGAGTTAGACTAGGACATTTCTCCTAGCCTTTTGTTTTACAAGCTTCTCTTTTGCAACTAAAAAAAGATGATCAAGTTGTTGGTTTACAAGATTGTCAACGTAATTTACATCGTGGGAAATCTTAAAATTTGAGGAAATTCTATCCGTTGTCCTACTTGTTAAATCGTGATATAATAGACGTTGCTCAAACGACCTTCAATCGTTGAAAGCACAGCACGACCTTCAATCGTGAAATAACGAAAAGATGGGAGAACACAATGAGTGATAACTCTAAGACTCGTGTCGTCGTTGGTATGAGCGGAGGTGTCGATTCATCAGTAACTGCTTTACTCTTGAAAGAGCAAGGTTATGATGTAATTGGCATCTTCATGAAAAACTGGGACGACACAGATGAATTTGGGGTCTGCACAGCCACAGAAGACTACAAGGATGTAGCAGCTGTTGCAGATCAAATTGGTATTCCTTACTACTCTGTCAACTTTGAAAAAGAGTATTGGGATCGCGTTTTTGAATACTTCTTGGCGGAATATCGAGCTGGTAGGACTCCGAATCCAGATGTCATGTGTAATAAGGAAATTAAGTTTAAAGCCTTCCTTGACTATGCCTTGACACTAGGTGCAGATTATGTTGCAACTGGTCATTATGCTCAGGTGAAGAGAGACCAAGATGGCCTAGTTCATATGTTGCGTGGCAAGGACAACAATAAGGATCAGACTTATTTCTTGAGCCAGCTATCGCAGGAACAATTGCAAAAGACCATGTTTCCTCTGGGGCATTTAGAAAAGCTAGAAGTTCGAGCGATTGCTGAAAGGGCAGGTCTGGCAACTGCTAAGAAGAAAGACTCAACTGGTATTTGCTTTATTGGTGAAAAGAATTTTAAAGAATTCTTAAGTCAGTATTTACCGGCCCAGCCTGGTCGCATGATGACCTTGGAAGGCCGAGATATGGGTCAGCATGCTGGGTTGATGTATTATACCATTGGCCAGCGGGGTGGTCTTGGAATTGGTGGTCAGCAAGGCGGTGACAATGAGCCTTGGTTTGTGGTCGGAAAAGACCTTAGCCAAAATATTCTTTATGTCGGTCAAGGATTTTATCATGATAATTTGATGTCAACTAGCCTTGACGCTAGTCAGGTTCATTTCACAAAAGAAATGCCAGAAGAATTTACTATGGAGTGTACAGCTAAGTTCCGTTATCGTCAGCCGGATTCCAAGGTGACAGTTACTGTAAAGGGTGACAAGGCTGTTGTCAACTTTGATCAACCGCAAAGGGCTGTTACTCCAGGTCAAGCAGTCGTCTTCTATGATGGAGATGAGTGCTTAGGTGGTGGTTTGATTGACAGAGCTTATAAGAATGGTCAAGTTTTACAGTACATTTAGATTGACAATTTCGATCAATCTGCTACAATAAGATAAGCAATACCTATGATGGTCAAAGCTCATGGATGTTGCAGGCTTTTTTGTCCTGCACTTCTAGAGACTTGGCCTTTTTTGGTGAAAAAATGAGGGAAAAAGAAAATGACACACAATTTTACTGAAAGTTATGATATTGTCGTGATTGGGGCAGGCCACGCCGGAGTTGAGGCATCGCTGGCTGCCAGTCGAATGGGCTGTAAAGTTCTGCTGGCAACCCTTAATATTGAGATGCTGGCTTTTATGCCCTGCAATCCATCTATCGGAGGATCTGCTAAAGGGATTGTTGTCCGTGAGGTAGATGCTTTGGGCGGTGAGATGGCCAAGAATATTGATAAGAGCTATATTCAGATGAAGATGCTCAACACGGGTAAGGGACCTGCAGTTCGGGCTCTTCGGGCGCAGGCGGATAAGGAAGTCTACTCCAAAGAAATGCGGAAGACTGTCGAAAATCAAGAAAATCTGACCTTGCGGCAAACCATGATTAATGAAATCTTGGTAGAAGATGGTAAGGTAATTGGGGTTAAGACAGCGACCCATCAGGAGTATGCAGCTAAAGCTGTTATTGTTACGACTGGAACAGCCTTGCGGGGAGAAATTATCATCGGTGATCTCAAATATTCATCTGGTCCTAACCACAGTCTGGCAGCCATTCCTTTGGCTGATAACCTGCGTGACTTAGGTTTTGAAATTGGCCGTTTTAAGACTGGAACGCCACCGCGTGTCAAGGCATCATCTATCAATTATGATGTGACCGAGATTCAGCCAGGTGATGAAAAGGCTAATCATTTTTCTTATACGTCTCGCGATGAGGACTATGTGAAAGACCAAGTTCCTTGCTGGCTGACTTATACCAATGCAGAAAGTCATGAAATTATCCAAAATAACCTGCATCGTGCTCCTATGTTTTCAGGTGTAGTTAAAGGAGTGGGGCCTCGTTATTGCCCATCGATTGAGGATAAAATCGTCCGCTTTGCAGACAAGGAACGTCATCAGCTTTTCTTAGAGCCTGAGGGCCGTGATACAGAAGAAGTTTATGTGCAGGGGCTGTCAACTAGTTTGCCAGAAGATGTACAGAAAGACTTGGTTCACTCTATCAAAGGTCTAGAAAACGCTGAGATGATGCGGACAGGTTATGCCATTGAGTATGATATGATTATGCCCCACCAGTTGCGAGCAACTTTGGAAACCAAGAAAATTTCAGGCCTCTTTACAGCAGGTCAGACCAATGGAACATCCGGATATGAAGAAGCAGCAGGTCAAGGAATTATCGCTGGGATTAATGCTGCTTTGAAAATCCAAGGTAAGCCAGAGTTGATCCTGAAGCGCAGTGATGGTTACATTGGAGTCATGATTGATGATTTGGTGACCAAGGGAACCGTAGAACCATATCGACTCTTGACTAGCCGAGCGGAGTACCGTCTGATTCTCCGCCATGACAATGCAGATATGCGCTTGACAGAGATGGGACGAGAAATCGGTCTGGTAGATGACGAGCGTTGGGCGCGTTTTAAGGTTAAAAAGAATCAATTCGACAACGAGATGAAACGGTTGGAATCTATTAAACTGAAGCCTGTCAAGGAAACCAATGCCAAGGTAGAAGAGCTTGGTTTTAAAGCTCTGACAGACGCGGTAACTGCCAAAGAATTTATGCGGCGGCCGGAAGTGTCTTATCAAGATGTGGTTCAATTCATTGGTCCAGCGGCAGAAGAGCTTGATGAGAAGATTATAGAGCTGCTTGAGACAGAGATTAAGTACGAAGGCTATATTTCCAAAGCTCTTGATCAGGTTGAAAAGATGAAGCGTATGGAAGAAAAGCGGATTCCAGCAAATATTGACTGGGATGATATTGACTCGATTGCGACAGAAGCACGGCAGAAGTTTAAGAAAATCAATCCAGAAACGATTGGTCAGGCTAGTCGGATTTCTGGTGTCAATCCAGCAGATATTTCTATTTTGATGGTCTACTTAGAAGGTAAGTCTAGGAGTATTTCAAAAAATAAAGAAAAACAAAATCACGTTTGAAAGTTCAAACGTGATTTCTTGTCATGGAAAGATTGACACCGTTGTAAATAAAGCGTCAATTTATATTTTGGTTTGTAAATGAAGGTGCAATAAATTAAAACGCTATGTGCTCAAATGATAAAAAAATAGGATATAACAATCTGGTCTCAACACTTAATAAATGAAGGTTATTATCAATGCTTGAAATGATAAAAAATAGTATACAGATGATGCAAAAAGAATCAGAATTTTCTTTTAAAATCTCACTCTTTTGTCAATTAAGTTTACAATTTTGACAACAAAAAAGTAAACAAGCAGTGTCTAGTTTAGCATTTTAAAGTTTTTACAATCATAATCATGTCGAATATCTTTTTTGAAAGTTTATTTTCTTTATCTGACTATCTCAATTTTAGTTGATTTCTATAATGAAAGTATGATGTAAACTCGCTTTTTTCTTGGATTTATGGTAAAATGGCGGAATAAGAGGTCTGTGATGGAAAAAAATCGTTTTACCCCTGTGAATCTAGCGATAGCAGGAATCATTTCTTTTATAATATTAACTATCTGTTTACGTTTGTTTGGTGACAGTTTTTCAATGATTGTTGCGCTTTTTGCTGTATTATCAGCCTTAACTATCCTTTTTATTCAACAACAGAGAATCTCTAAATTGGATGAAATTGAACAGATTCATTTTGTCAATCATCAGGCAGAAGCTAGTTTGACTGCATTACTAGATAAGATGCCTGTGGGAGTTATCAAGTTTAACGAAGAGAATGAGGATGTTGAATGGTTTAATCCTTATGCTGAATTAATTTTTATAAAAGAAGACGGGAATTTTGATACAGCACTGCTGCAAACTATTTTACAAGCAGCTTATTCAGGTACAGGACACTACGCAACAGTAGGTGATAAGAAATACTCTGTTTATTTAGATTCGGCTTCTAATGTAATTTATTTTTTTGATGCTTCTAATGAGTATGAAGCAACTGTTGGTTTAGTGACAACTCGTCCGGTTATTGGGATTGTCTCGGTCGACAATTATGATGACTTAGAAGATGTTGTTTCAGATTCAGATATTAGTCATATCAATAGTTTTGTTGCTAACTTTGTTGCGGAATTTTCAGAGCAATTTCATATGTTTTATCGTCGGGTTGGGATGGACCGTTATTATTTATTTACGGATTATACGGTTTTGGAGCAGCTGATGGATAATAAATTTTCGATTATTGATCAATTTCGTGCAGAGGCCAAGAATCGGCAACTTCCCTTGACACTTAGTATGGGCTTTTCTTATGGGGATGGCAAGCATGATGAGATCGGTAAGACCGCTCTCCTTAATCTTAACCTAGCTGAGGTACGGGGGGGAGATCAGGCGGTTGTCAAAGAAAATAATGAAACGAAGAATCCAGTCTATTTTGGTGGTGGAACGGCTGCGTCAGTGAAACGTACTCGCACCCGAACCAGAGCCATGATGACAGCTATCTCAGATAAAATAAAAAGTGTGGATCAGGTTTTTGTAGTTGGTCATAGAAATCTTGATATGGATGCCTTGGGTTCTTCGCTTGGGATGCAGCTCTTTGCTAGTAATATTATTGACCAAGCTTACGTTGTCTACGACGACCAGCAGATGGCGTCAGATATTCAGCGGGCAATCAAAAAATTGAGTCTGGAAGGTGCGGATTATCTGTTGACGCTCTCCGAAGCTATGAATAGGGTGACTAGTCGCTCGCTCTTGATTATGGTAGACCATTCTAAGTTGGCTCTAACTCTCTCCAAAGAGTTTTTTGACCGATTTAGCCAAACAATCGTGGTGGACCATCACCGTCGGGATGAGGATTTTCCTGAGAATGCAGTTATTGCTTATATTGAAAGTGGTGCTAGTAGTGCCAGCGAGTTGGTGACGGAGCTGATTCAGTTTCAAAATTCCAAGAAGAACCGCTTGAATAAGATTCAGGCTAGCATTCTTATGGCTGGCATAATGCTGGACACCAAGAAATTCACTTCGAGAGTGACGAGTCGAACCTTTGATGTGGCTAGCTATTTGCGAAATCGTGGTAGTGATAGTGTCGTCATTCAGGATATTTCTGCGACAAATTTTGAAGAATATCGAGCAGTCAATGAGCTGATTCTCAACGGTAAGAAGATTTTGCCAAATGTGATTGTAGCAGCTGGGCCTGATAATACTAGCTATGATACAGTTGTGATTAGTAAGGCGGCTGATACGATGCTAGCCATGTCGGGAATTGAGGCAACGTTTGTAGTGAGTAAAAATACCGAAGGTTATGTATCCATTTCAGCTCGTAGTCGCAGCAAAATTAATGTTCAGCGGATTATGGAGAAAATGGGCGGTGGTGGGCACTTTAATCTTGCAGCTGCGCAAGTTAGTGATCAGTCTATTTCTGAAGTGACCCAACGCTTAAACCAAGAGATCATGGATCAAGTTATAAAAAATGAAGAAATAATTGAAAAGGGGAATTGAAATGAAAGTTATTTTTTTAGCAGATGTGAAGGGAAAAGGGAAAAAGGGTGAGATTAAGGAAATGCCTACGGGCTACGCTCAAAATTTCTTAATCAAGAAAAACTTGGCTAAGGAAGCAACTGCACAAGCTATTGGGGAGTTGAGAGGAAAGCAAAAATCTCAAGAAAAGGCTCATGCAGAGATGGTGGCAGAGGCTCAGGCGATTAGAGCCAAGCTGGAAGAGGAAGCAACTGTTGTCGCTTTTACTGAGAAGGTCGGGCCAGACGGACGGACTTTCGGTTCTATTACCAACAAAAAAATTGCTGATGAACTACAAAAGCAATTTGGTCTGAAAATTGACAAACGGAATATCAAGGTTGACTCTCCAATTCGTTCAATTGGTTTGATTGATGTTCCTGTAAAAATTTACCAAGATGTGACGAGCGTAATTCGCCTGCGGGTTACGGAAGGGTAGAAAGGGAATAAAGGAAGGATTCACCTATGGCAGAGATTGATGAGTTGCGAGCTCAGCCTCAAGATATTTTAGCAGAGCAGTCTGTACTAGGGGCCATTTTCATCGATGAGAGCAAACTGGTCTTTGTCCGTGAATATATTGAGCCTGGAGATTTCTTTAAATATGCCAATCGTTTGATTTTTAAGGCGATGATTGACTTGGCGGATCGAGGGGATGCCATCGATGCGACCACTGTGCGCAATATTTTGGACAGCCAAGGCGATTTGCAGAATATTGGCGGATTGAGCTATCTGGTGGAGGTCGTTAATTCTGTGCCGACCTCTGCCAATGCAGAGTATTATGCTAAAATCGTCTCCGAGAAAGCAATTTTGCGCCGGCTGATTTCGCGTTTGACGGAATCCATCAACCAAGCCTATGATGGCGAGAAACTGTCAGAGGAAATCATTGCGGGTGCAGAAAAAGCCTTGATTGATGTCAGCGAAACAGCCAATCGCAGCGGTTTTAAAAACATCCAAGATATTCTCAATCTTAACTTTGCTAATCTAGAAGCACGTTCTCAGCAAACTACTGATATTACAGGAATTGCGACGGGTTACCGTGAGTTGGATAAGATGACGACGGGCTTGCACGAAGAAGAGTTAATCATCCTAGCTGCTCGTCCTGCGGTCGGAAAGACGGCCTTTGCCCTCAATATCGCCCAGAATATCGGGACCAAGCTGGATAAGACAGTGGCTATCTTCTCCCTAGAAATGGGGGCAGAGAGTCTGGTGGACCGGATGCTGGCCTCAGAAGGAGTGATTAATTCTCACTCCATTCGTACTGGGCAACTGACAGATGAAGAGTGGCAGAAATATACCATTGCGACAGCGAATCTGGCTAATGCGAGTATTTATATTGATGATACGCCGGGGATTCGGATTACAGAGATTCGTTCGCGAGCGCGCAAGTTGTCTCAGGAGACAGGGAATCTTGGGCTGATTTTGATTGACTACCTGCAATTGATTACAGGAACGGGTCGTGAAAACCGCCAACAGGAAGTTTCGGAAATTTCCCGCCAGCTTAAGATTTTAGCTAAGGAGCTCAAGGTTCCGGTTATTGCGCTGAGTCAGCTCTCGCGTGGCGTGGAGCAGCGGCAGGATAAGCGACCAGTGCTGTCTGATATTCGGGAGTCTGGATCTATTGAGCAGGATGCGGATATCGTAGCCTTCCTTTATCGGGATGACTATTATGAACGGGCCGGTGAGGAAGAGGAAGGCATTCCAAATAATAAAGTCGAAGTTATTATTGAGAAAAACCGGAGCGGGGCGCGTGGAACAGTTGAGCTGATTTTCCAAAAAGAATATAATAAGTTTTCAAGTATTTCTAAAAGAGAGGATGTATAGTATGAGTGATGCATTTACGGATGTAGCAAAAATGAAGAAAATCAAGGAGGACATCAAGGCACATGAGGGGCAGATAGTAGAAATGACTCTGGAAAATGGTCGCAAGCGCCAAAAAAGTAAACAGGGCCGCTTGATTGAAGTTTACCCTTCTTTATTTATC
This sequence comes from Streptococcus sp. STC1396, assembly GCF_058933875.1. Classification (NCBI taxonomy): domain Bacteria; kingdom Bacillati; phylum Bacillota; class Bacilli; order Lactobacillales; family Streptococcaceae; genus Streptococcus; species Streptococcus sp. STC1396. The sequence goes on from NZ_JBZYCU010000018.1 coordinate 10,522, forward strand.
GTTGAATATGCAAATGAAGGGGGACAACCAGGTGAAATTACGAACACCTATGTGGAATCTTACACTTATTCAGATATTTTGACAGAGAAAAATTTAATTCGTTATTTTGACCAAGAATAACATGTAATTCCAGAATTTTGTATTGCTTTCTAGAGTTGGTTAAAAAGCCCCAACTTTAAGGAACAGTTCATTTCTGGGATTTTTTCTTAGCCTGAACATGTTTTGCTAAAGATAGCAAATGAGGGCTGGACTGGCTGATTGGCTGACAATAATTATATTTCAGCAAGGGGAGGATTCTTTGTCGGAATCCAGTGCTTAGTATCAATCATAGAAACAAGTTTTAAGAGAACCGAGAATGGCTTTTGTAAAGAAAAAGGTTGGTAAAAGAAATGATTAAAAATTTGGTTTTTGATTTAGGAAATGTTCTGATTGAATGGAATTCTGAGAAAATCTTAACGTATTTTGAACCTGAAAATGAGCGGCGTCAGGCTCTTAAGCAGGCCATTTTTGAGTCGGGTATCTGGCATCAAACAGACAAGGGAGAGCTGAGTTTGAAAGAAGCCTGTGAGGAAGTACTGGCTCAGCTAGATGCTTCCTATCATTCTACAATTAAGAACACCTTTTACCATTGGTATGAGGTCGTGCAAGTTTACAGTGGTTTACAGGAGAAGATTCGGATATGGGCTAATCAGGGCTATCGCATTTACATCTTGTCAACCACTTGCGAAATTTTTTACCATATTGAAAAGGCTGGTTTGTTACCAATCTATCCACTGCTTTCGGGCTATATCCTCTCATCAGAGGTCGGGGTTGTCAAGCCAGAGTCAGAGATTTATCAAAAACTGCTGAAAAAGTACAATCTGGATCCAGTGGAATCCGTCTTCATTGATGATATTCAGGCTAACTTAGATACGGCAGCTGAATTGGGCTTTGAAACCATCTTATCCACAAGCGAGACAGACAATATAAGGGCTTTGGAGGCTTTGCTAGCTGCGAAAGGAAAGTTTGACTAAACTATGAGATTTCATATTCATCTGCAATTGGAAGTGGTGAAACCAAGCTCCAACCTTGACAATTGCTGATGATTGCGCTATCATAGTCCTATATATGGGAGTCTGTGTACAGTCTGAGAGGAAGTGTAAGCTTCGACCGCACCTGATCTGGGTAATGCCAGCGTAGGGAATTATGCATGAGAAATCAGAGGTATTTTTGCGCACTTTTCCATATATGGAAAAGTTTTTTGTTATTAGTAGAAAAGGAGATAGGAGAATGCAGGCCAGCATCGCTTTACAGATCCTTCCTTTGTCAAATGATGTGAATCGTTTGACAGTCATAGAGGAAGTGATTGAGTTTTTGCAAAAACAGCCAATGAAGATGGTCGTGACGCCTTTTGAGACCGTTCTAGAAGGGGAATGGGAGACCTTATTTCCTATTCTGCAGCAGGCGATTGAGCTTGCAGGCACTCAGGCAGACAATGTCTTTGCTAATGTGAAAATAAACTATGGAAAGATTTTAAGTATTGATGAAAAACTTGAAAAATATCCTGCGGCAGCAGATTAGCCTTTTGGGTATGCTGGGAATCCTTGTCATCTGGCAGGTTATGGGCTGGCTCAAGCTCTTGCCCAAGTTTATCCTGCCGACACCTCTGGAAATCGGCCAGGCCTTTATCAGAGATGCTGGATTTCTAGCAAGCCATAGTTGGGCGACCTTAAAAGTAGCCTTGCTGGGTTTAGTCTTGGGTGTCATCTTGGCCTGTATACTAGCTGTACTCATGGACAGCATGAGCTGGCTCAATGATCTGATCTATCCTATGATGGTCGTGGTACAGACGATTCCGACCATTGCTTTGGCGCCAATTCTGGTTCTCTGGCTGGGTTATGGGATTTTGCCCAAGATTGTGCTCATTATTCTGACGACGACTTTTCCGATTATCGTCAGTATTCTGGACGGTTTTCGGCATTGTGACCGGGATACTCTGACTCTCTTTGAGCTTATGCAGGCCAATCGCTGGCAGATTCTCTGGCATTTTAAGATTCCAGTCAGTCTGCCCTATTTCTATGCGGGCTTGCGCGTCAGTGTTTCTTATGCCTTTATCACGACCGTGGTTTCCGAATGGCTGGGCGGTTTCGAAGGCTTGGGTGTTTACATGATTCAGTCGAAAAAACTTTTCCAGTACGACACCATGTTTGCTATTATCATATTGGTTTCGGTTATCAGTCTTCTGGGGATGAAGTTGGTGGCTGTCAGTGAAAAATATGTCATTAAGTGGAAATAGGAGCTCAGCTCTGCTATTTTCCAAAAAAGAAAAGAGGATTATAATGAAAAAAACTTATAAAATGTTGCTGGCAGGCTTGGCTGCTGTGTCAATCATCGGCCTAGTGGCCTGCGGTCAGTCGAAATCTACGTCTGAAAGCAAGGATAAAAAGATTGATTTTATCCTAGACTGGTCACCCAACACCAATCATACCGGACTTTACGTAGCTCAGGAAAAGGGCTACTTCAAGGAAGCAGGCGTGGATGTGGATATCAAGTTGCCGCCAGAAGACAGCAGCTCGGATCTGATTATCAATGGCAAGGCACCTTTTGGTATTTATTTCCAGGACTCCATGGCTAAAAAACTAGATAAGGGTGCGGAAATTACAGCCGTTGCGGCTATTGTAGAGCATAATACTTCGGGTATTATTTCTAAGAAGTCAGCTGGTATTACAAGCCCTAAAGATCTGGCTGGGAAGAAATACGGCACCTGGAATGACCCTGTGGAGATAGGCATGCTCAAAACCTTGGTTGAAAGCCAAGGCGGTCAGTTTGATGAGGTAGAGAAGGTTCCCAATAACGATTCCAACTCTATTACGCCGATTGAAAATGGCTTGTTTGATGCAGCGTGGATTTATCATGGCTGGGACGGCATCATGGCTCAGACTCAGGGCATGGATACTAATTTCTTTTACATGAAAGACTATGTCAAAGAGTTTGACTACTATTCACCAGTCATTATTGCCAATAATGACTATCTGAAGAAGAATCCGGAAGAGGCGAAAAAAGTCCTCCAGGCCATCAAAAAAGGCTATCAATATGCCATGGAACATCCTGAAGAAGCAGCGGATATTTTAATCAAGCATGCGCCAGAGCTGAAAAGCAAATGTGACTTTGTCTTGGCTTCTCAAAAATATCTGTCTGAGCAATATGCATCGGATAAGGACAAGTGGGGTCAGTTTGAGGCTAGTCGTTGGAATGCCTTTTACAAATGGGCCAAGGATAAGGGTATCGTGGACAATGACTTGAGTGACAAGGGATTTAGCAACAATTATATAAAATAATGACAGAAATTAAACTTGAAAATATAAGTTATGCTTATGATGAGCAGCAGATTTTGAAAGATATCAGCCTAGAGGTAGAAGCAGGCCAGGTCGTAGCGATTTTGGGACCTAGTGGAGTCGGGAAAACGACCCTCTTTAATCTGATTGCTGGGATTTTGGAGGTGCAGTCGGGCAGGATTGTCCTAGACGGGCAGGAAAATCCCAAGGGCCGAGTGAGTTATATGCTACAGAAGGACTTGCTACTTGAGCACAAGACGGTGCTGGGCAATGTTATCTTGCCCCTGCTAATCCGCAAGGTATCAAAAAAAGAAGCGACGGAGCAGGCAAGTCAGATTTTGAAGGAGTTCGGGCTCTTTGATGTGGCAGGCAAGTATCCACATGAGCTGAGTGGAGGGATGCGGCAGCGCGTGGCTCTGCTGCGGACCTATATGTTCGGTCACAAGCTATTTCTTCTAGACGAGGCCTTTAGTGCCTTGGATGAGCTGACCAAGATGGAGCTACACACTTGGTATCTGGATATTCATCGTAGGCTGGGTCTGACGACTCTCCTTATCACTCATAGCATCGAGGAAGCTCTGGCTCTCAGCGACCGTATCTATATTCTGAAAAATCGGCCTGGGCAAATTGTGGCAGATCTCCAATTGACTTGGTCAGACAGCGAGGATAAGGAACTGCAGAAGCTGCGATACAAGCAGGAGATTTTGAAGCTTTTGGGAGTAGAAAAGTAGGCAAAAAATCCGTTTCTCATAAGAGTTATGGATTTTTAGCTTTTTTAACTAATCTTTTTTCAAAAATTTATCTCTATAATATTGGAAGTAAGTTTTCTTACCTGTGATCATTACAATTCTTCCTTCTAAACCATAGCGGAGTTGCTTAGCTTCTTGGTCTGTCAATGTAGTCTCTGCTTCTAATTTGAAAAAATTTCCTTTTTCTGTCTTGCTTGCAGTAGTATCGATGTTGCTAATCTTGGAAGTCAGAGTTTCTTGCTTGTTAATATCGTTTATGGTTGTGAAGCGAATAGGGTTACCGACTTTAAGATGAGCGATATCCTTGGAAGAAATATAAGCGGTAATCTTAATTTTCTTTTCCGTGGTCAGGACAGGATAGAGTTGGGCAAGGAGACTTCCCTCAGGTACTAAGGTGGAATGGCTAGTCTCAGGATTGAGGTGAAGTATCCCATTTTCAGGTGCTGTAATGACAGTTTTTTGAATCATCCCATCTTGCACCTTTCTTCCAGTTTCTGTTTCAAGAATTTTTTGCTCTAAATCAGTTAATTCTTGAGCAACCTTAGTTAGTTGCTGAGCTTTGAGTGATTCTAGCTGACTGTTTAACCCAGTCGAGTAGGCTTGCCGAGCACCTGAACCTGCATATTGGATGCGGTAGCTTGCCAGTGTTCCTTCTAATTGAGCAATCTGTGTATCTGCTTGTGCCAGTATTTGACTTTTTAGCTGGTCTTGCGTGTCCATGTTTACTTGTGCTTGATAGGTTTGGTAGAGGGAATAGCCTGCGTTACTACCATCTACTACTGAGTCATTTTGAATAGCTATCTTGACTGATCTATAGTCTGAAATTTTAGCTTGGGTCTCAGAAATGAGTTTTGCAATCTCTGTCTGTGCACTGCTAGCAGCAGCGTTTTGTGAAGCAATGGCTGCATTTTGCTGGTCTGTATTACTACGGAGACTGACGGCCTGACTTTGATAATCTCGAAAAGATTGCCGGTAGCCAAAATTATCGGCTTCTGGGAACTGATCATTCCCAGTTTGGAGACTAGCTTGTAAATACTCCAATTGTTTTTTCTGATCTTGGAGCATATCTAGCTGGTTAGAGTAGCTAGCTTTCTGTAGCTCTTCCGCTCCATTTTGATATTGAATGAGCAGGTCACCTTGTTTGACACACTTGTTTTCTGCGAGATGATTCATAATGATTGTATTATTACTCGTGGACTGGATGTTAGAAATGATACGACTAGGCTCCAGACTGGCACTTGATGAGACAGTAATCTCTTTTTGAGCAAAGAGTCCGAAGAGTAGGGTAAAAAGAAAGAGCAAAGTAATAGGAATAATAACCCTACTAGAGAAATTGTGATAGCGACGGTTGTAAAACTCAGCGCTTTCTAAAAAATCTTGGGCCACTAGGTTCTCCTTTCTAGCTATTGACCAGATTGGCATAGAAGCCGCCCTGATCCAGCAGATCTGTATGGCTACCCTGCTCTACAATGCGGCCGTGATCCATCACTACGACATGCTCGGTTCGCTCGGCAATTGTCAGACGATGGGCGATAAAAATCAAGGTTTTATCCAAAGCTAGCAGATTATCAACAATTCGTTTTTCTGTTAAAATATCCAAGCTGCTAGTAGCCTCATCTAAAATCAAAATAGGAGCATCCGTCAATAGAGCCCTTGCTAAGGCGATTCGTTGACGTTGACCGCCCGAAATCCCAGCTCCATCAGAGGTTAGCTCAGTCTGGTAACTTAGAGGCATGTTTTCAATGTCTGCACGAATCTCTGCTAGTTCGACAGCACGCAAAACATCTTCTTGCGTAGTACCTTCTTTGGCGCCCAAAAGCAGGTTGTCCATGATCGTGCCGTTAAAGACATAGGGCTGTTGTGGAAGATAGTTGATATGCTGGCGGAGAGCATGTTTGTCAATCTGGTTAAGATTAACCCCACCTAGACTAATCTGCCCAGCACTAGGGTCGTAAAAATTGACAATCATTTTAGCAAGCGTAGTTTTACCTGAGCCGGAAATCCCAACAAAAGCAACCTTTGATTTCTGCTTGATGGTTAGGTTGATATTGGCTAGAACATCTCGTCTATACCCATATTTGTAGCTAACATTTTTAAACTCAATGTCGCCTGTCATCAAACTAAGATCAGATATGATCTTTTTCTCCTCAAACTCAGATTCTACTAAATAGACCTCGTTGAGTCGATTATTAGCTACCTGAGCTGTTTGGAGTTTGGTTTGGAGATTGATGATGTTTTCCAGCGGATTTGTGAAATAGATCAAGAGGGTGTTGTAGGTGATGAGCTGTCCCAGAGTCATCTGCTTATTCATGACCAGCCCCGCCCCCATGCAGAGGATAGCAACATTCAGAAGTAACTGAGCTACTTTTTTTAGCGCTTTTTGCTGACTTTCTGCTCTACTATAGACAAAGGATTTTTTTAAATAATCTACAAATTCTCTATCAATCTTCTGATAGCGAAGTTTTTCACTGGTAAGAGACTTAATAGTCTCCATGCCGTTAATATCCTCAATAATGGAAGAGGATAGCACAGCATTGGCCTCCATAGTGTCACGGTTCATCTTTTCAAAGGGTTTCATAAAGGCAAAGATAAGGAGTGTGTAGATAGGTAGGGCCAAGAGACTAATAAAAAAGAGGTTGGTATTTTGTGAGAACAGGACTACTGAGATGATTAGTACGATTGAAACATCGAGAAATATAGATAAGATGGTACTTGCAAGAGCATCAATGATACTATTGGCATCAGTAAAACGAGAAACGATTTCTCCTGTTCGCCGTGTTGCAAAGAAAGACATTGGAAGGTGAAAAACATGCTTGATATAGGACAAAATGACATCAATAGACAAACGTTGTCCCAAAACCAAAAGTAAATAATCCTGAGCGTAACTCAAAACTTGCTGTAAAATATACACCAAGACCAAGCCCAGCGAGATGATCCCTAGCGTACTCCGCATCTGGTCAGGTACATAGGTGTCGATAATAGACTGGAGATAGTAGGAACCAATAATGTTGATAATGGTCACCAGAAAGGTTGCAAGAACGATATTGGTCATCAAGCTCTTTTGTCTAATCAAAATAGGAAGGAAAGAAAGAAGTCCTTGCTTTTGCTCTTTGTGCGGTTTGTAGTCAGGCGTCGGTGCTATGAATATTGCCACTCCTGTCCATTCTGACTCAAAATGTTCCCTAGGTAGCTTGGTCATCTTGACCGTAGGGTCAGGGTCAGCAATATGGATAAATTTCTTATCTTGCCCAGTCACTACATAGTAGTGTAGCAATTTGCCATTTTTGACTACATGCGCTACGAAAGGGTAAGTTAAGTCATTGTGCTCAAAGAGGGACATATCTGCTCTTATGGTTCGCGTCTCAAAGTTTAGCTTATCAGCGACCCTAACCAAACCAAAAGCTGTCGTGCCCTCCATGGTAGTTTTGGCTAACTCTCGTAGATGCGCTAGTGAGTAATGGGAGCCGTAGTAACCAAAAACCATGGCCAAAGATGTCACGCCGCAATCCATTTGGTCCACCTGAGGACGGTAGTGTCGACGGCGAAATTTCATAGAAGTCTCCTTTTGAAAATATTTTCTGTAATTATATAGGCTCTGTTGTATTTTAACAATTTGCATCGTATATTGAAGCCTCATATAATGAATAAGTCTATTATAATGTAAACTGTTATCACAAAAACAACTGAATCCCAAAAGTTAAAAAGTGTGCCTGAATGGTAGTTGAATGCCAATGACAAAGTGGACTGATATAGACCTTCTTTCAGCTGTTTTCTGATTTTACCTCTTTACATTCTTCATATTTCATGGTACAATAGCCTTTGTGTGAAATAGCAGCAGGAAAGCATGAAGCTCGTCAACAGAACATCAGCTATAAAAGTAGCCTTAGCTGTTTGGGCGAAAATGTTCTGCACGAATCAGGGCTTTCTAAGTGACTATTTCCACCGAAATATTATTTATATCAGGAGGACATACATATGTCACGTTATACAGGACCATCTTGGAAACAAGCTCGTCGCCTTGGCCTTTCACTTACAGGTACAGGTAAAGAATTGGCACGTCGTAACTACGTACCAGGACAACACGGACCAAACAACCGTTCAAAATTGTCAGAATACGGTTTGCAATTGGCTGAAAAACAAAAACTTCGTTTCACTTACGGTGTAGGTGAAAAACAATTCCGTAACTTGTTCGTACAAGCTACAAAAATCAAAGGCGGAATCCTTGGTTTCAACTTCATGCTTCTTTTGGAACGTCGTTTGGATAACGTTGTTTACCGTCTTGGTCTTGCGACTACTCGTCGTCAAGCTCGTCAATTCGTAAACCACGGTCACATCCTTGTTGACGGCAAACGTGTTGATATCCCATCATACCGCGTAACTCCAGGTCAAGTGATCTCAGTTCGTGAAAAATCATTGAAAGTTCCAGCTATCCTTGAAGCAGTTGAAGCAACTCTTGGACGTCCAGCATTCGTATCATTCGACGCTGAAAAATTGGAAGGTTCATTGACTCGCTTGCCAGAACGCGATGAAATCAACCCAGAAATCAACGAAGCGCTCATCGTCGAATTCTACAACCAAAAACTTTAATTTCTATTGAAAATTTATTCAGAAGCCGATTTCGGCTTCTTTTATTATGGCTTCAAGCTAGTTTTTCTCGCAGAGAAAAACTAGAAAAAGAGGCTGGGACAAAAAGATTTCAATTTTTAAAAATCTTAATTATTAAGCCCTTCAAATCTATAATTAAATGCAAAAAGCGAACAAAGCAGAATTCTGATTACCAGAAAACTAGTTTTGTTCGCTTTTTATATTTGAGGTCGGACTTTTGTCCCAGCCTCCTGACTCGATTAACAAAAAGAGACTGAGAAAAAATTGTCCCAGCCTTTATTTAGTTGTTGAATTTTATAGCATCTTTAAAAGAAGATGAGCCATTTGTTCGGGATTTTCTTTTTTTCCCCGAGAAATCCACATCTGGCAGACTCCAAAGAAGGCATTGGAGAGGTAGACGGTGCTATATTCTTTTTCAATTTGACTATAGACTTTTTTGCTAAAACGCTCTTGCAAGCTTTCAGATAGCATGATTTGAAGTTTATGACGCAGGAAATTTTGGATTTCCCTGGTGCCATTTTCTGTCAAGAGGGCAGCCAGAAGGGGCTCTTGGGTCAGGAATTGAAAGACTTCCGTGATAGCTACCGCGATATCTTCTTGATTATTTTCAAAGATGTGTTCTAGTTGATGAAAGAGGCCTTGCTGATAGCGTTCAATCATATCATATTTATCTTTGTAGTGGGTATAAAAGCTACTGCGGCTGATGCCAGCAGCTCTGGCCAATTCGACCGTTGTGATGTGGTCAAATGATTCCTTATGCAACAATTCAACCATGGCCTTCTCAATGATAGCCTTGGTTTTTTTACGTTTATTACTTTCTATCATCCGTATTTTTCCTTTGCTGGTGAATTATACAAAATTAGACAATGTGTTCAAAAAAATGAATTTTCTGCTTGCCTTAATTTTTTTATTGTGTATAATCTATTATATCAAATTTTTAGACAAGGTGTATAAAAAGGGGAGAAAAAATGTTTAAAGAATGGAAAGCCATCTTCAAAAAACCGAAGGTTATTGTGGTGATGCTGGGAATTTCCTTGATTCCGGCTTTGTATAATGTGATTTTTTTGAGCTCCATGTGGGATCCTTATGGCAAACTTTCTGATTTACCAGTAGCGGTGGTCAATCAGGATCAAAAGGCGAGCCTATATGGACAAGATCTGTCCATTGGTTCAGATATGGTCCAAGATATGAAGAAAAATGCAGCGCTGGATTTTCATTTTGTGGATGAGGATCAGGCAGAGAAGGGGCTGGAAAAGGGAGACTATTACATGGTAGTGACTCTTCCCAAGGATCTATCAGCCAATGCGGCTAGTATCTTGAGCAATCAGCCTAAGCAAGTCACGATTCACTATCAAACATCCAGTGGCCATAGTTTTATCGCTAGTAAAATGAGTGATTCTGCCATGACTTCGATGAAGCAGTCGATCAGTCAGAAGATCACGAAAAGCTATGTGATAAGCCTTTTTGCGAGCATGGATAAGCTAAAAGGTGGACTTGGAACAGCCGCAGATGGCACAGCTAAATTGGCCGAAGGAAGTCAGAAATTAGCAAACGGTAGCCAAAAACTGACTACTAATTTGGAAAGCTTAGCCCAGTCCAGCCTAACCTTCTCAGATGGAGCTACAGCGCTATCGACTGGTCTGGTAGCATATACAAATGGAGTGGCTCAGATCAATGCCGGCTTGCCGACTTTTACTAGCAAGATGACGGAATATACAGATGGAGTTGGGCAGCTTTCAGCTGGTGCCAGTCAATTAACCGCTCAGTCAGAAACATTACTGAATGGAACCAACCAACTGACTGGCAATTCACAGGAATTAGTCGCTGGTGTGGAGCGTCTAAATAGTGGTTTGTCAGAACTGCAATCGTCCGTTAATAGCAGTGTTACTGCTAATCAAGAAAAGGTTGCTCAGTTGACGGCGGGTCTAGATCAGCTCAATACAGCTATTCAGAATGCGACATCGGGAACGAGCCTGCCAACGGAAACAATTGCGGCTTCTCTCACGACGATTGCGGCCAATGCCCAGTCTTTGGCAAGTAGTGCGCAAAGTGATCGGGCGGCAGCCGTGGCGGCTTTGGAAGGCACAGCTGCTTACCAGAAACTTTCTACCAGTGAGCAAGAAGAACTAAAAGCAGCTCTAGCAGGTGGAGCTGATTCTAGCAGCAGTGCGGCGGCAGCCATTGTACAGGAAGTTCAGGCCATTCAGACGAATTTGCAAGGTTTGCAAACAGCCAGCGGCCAAGCAAGTCAGCTGTCAGCCGCAGCGAGCCAAGTCCTGCCGGGCGCCTCAGCTATGATTAGTGGTCTCTACAGTGGTCTGGGTCAGGTAAATGAAGTTCTATCCTCTGCCAGCACTGGTTCAGCGACCCTTTCTCAAGGAATGATAGCCTATGCAGGCGGACTTTCTCAGGTTGCACAGGGAGTAACGGCTTATACAGCGGGGGTCGATCAGCTTTCTCAAGGATCGGCTAATCTAGCTAGTCATAATGAGCAAGTGACTTCTGGTATCGGTCAAATCAGCTCAGGCTTCGCTCAGCTAAATGACAAATCGCCAACTTTGGTCACAGGTATGCAAAGATTAACTACAGGTGCCAATCAAATGGCAGATGGTTCTCAGCAGTTAGCAGCTGGCGGTTTAACCTTGAGCGCTGGACTGGGAGACTTGTCAATCGGTGCTCAGACTCTAAATACAGGCTTGACGGATGCCAAGGGACAATTATCCGAGCTTTCTGTGACAGAGGACAATGCTGCTGCTTTGGCTGGTCCTGTTGAGCTGAAAAAAACAGACAAAGATCAGGTTGGTAAAAATGGTGTTGGTATGGCTCCGTACATGATTTCTGTTGCTCTTTTTGTAGCGGCGATTTCGACGAATGTCATTTTCGGTACGCTGCCTTCTGGTCAGGTTCCAGCTTCCCGTAAAGCTTGGCTTAAGGCTCGTCTGGAAGTCAATGGCTTGATTTCTGTTTTGGCAGGAATCTTGGTCTATGGAGCGGTTCATTTGATTGGTCTTGAGGCAAACTATGAATGGACGACGCTGGCCTTGACTGTTTTAGCCAGCATGGCCTTTATGGCGGTTGTGACGACTCTGGTCACTTGGGATAGTAAGATTGGAGCCTTTGTATCTCTGGTTCTCTTGCTCCTGCAGTTGGCTTCCAGCGCTGGTACTTATCCGCTGCCCCTAACAGCGAAAATCTTTCAAATGCTCAATCCAATCTTACCGATGAGCTATGCAGTGTCAGGACTGCGGGAAACGATCTCGATGAATGGTCAAATCGGTAGCCAACTAGCCTTCTTGACCGCGACTTTACTGATTTTCATGTTCTTAGGCACAATAGCCTATCGTCCTGATAAGAAAGAAATCATTTAATATAGAGAAGAATGCAGATTATTTTCTCTTCGAAAGGAACAACTTGGTTTTGTGAACAGAACCAAGTTTTTTTAGTTTCACGTGAAACGGTTGCTAAATAGCAGAATAATCAGTTTTGTAGATTTTCTCCACAAGTCTATTTTATTTGTTATGAAAATCAGAATGTTTTGTTTTCTTTAAGTTTTCTTTAGCCTTCCTTTAAGTTTTCATCCGTAAAATGGCTCTAGTTACAAGAAAGACAGGGGGAGAATCCATGGCTAAAAAAACATTTAAAGATAAATTTCAACGATTTGAAACCAAATACATTATTTCCAAAGAAACTTTGGCCGATTTATTGACCGAGTTTGAAGGCCATCTGGTAGAGGATGAGCATGCTTATTCGACCATTAACAATCTTTACTACGACACCCCAACCTATCAAATGATTCGTGAGTCCTTAGAAAAGCCTTATTTTAAAGAAAAATTGCGCGTGCGCACCTACGACGAAAACCCTAGTGAAGACAGCCAAGTCTTTTTGGAAATCAAGAAAAAAGTGCGCAAGATTGTCTACAAACGCCGTATTTCGACAGATCTAGTGGCTGCAGAGGCTTACTTGGAGGGCGATCACAGTAAGATTGAGGATTGTCAGATTCGTGAGGAAATCGACTGGCTGAGTCAGCGCTACGGTGGCCTGCAACCCATGATGTATATCTACTACAATCGTTATTCTATGAAGGGGATTGAGGATCCCAATGTTCGGATTACCATTGACCACGATTTGACCTACCGCAACTATGATTTGAGCCTCTTGCATGGTCATTACGGGGAAAATCTTCTGCCGGATCATTATGTGATTATGGAAGTCAAGGTGCCAGGAGCCTATCCGCTCTGGCTGAGTGAGATTTTGGATTGCCATCAGGTCTTCCCAAGCTCCTTTTCCAAATACGGGGTTGCTTACAAGAAAACGACAGACTATAAAGGAGTTGTAAATCATGCTTAATCACTTATTTTATGATATTTTTACCGATACGGCCGTAGATCCGGCCATGATGATGCTGGCAATCGGAGTGTCCTTGCTTTTGGGCTTGGTCGTTGCCAAGGTTTACCAGTTTAAGACGGTTTACAGCAAATCCTTTGTGATGAGTTTGGCGCTTTTGCCGACCTTGATTGCAATTGTCATCTTCTTGGTCAATGGAAGTCTGGGAGCAGGGGTTGCTGTCATGGGGGCCTTCAGCTTGATTCGTTTTCGTTCCGCACCTGGAGGAGCCAAGGAGTTGGTGTCCATTTTCCTAGTCATGACAATCGGGATTGCCATCGGAATGGGCTACCTGGTCTTTGCGACCGTCTTTACCCTCATCATGTCGCTCGTCATGCTGCTGCTTGAGGTGGTCAATTTTGGACAGATGAAGCATTCCATGCGCCAGCTGACTGTCGTCATACCAGAAAGTCTGGACTATGAAAGTATTTTTGATGATATTTTCAGCAAAGCTACCAATCATGTTGAACTGGCTAATGTCAAAACCTCTGATATGGGAAGTTTGTTCAAGCTTAAATACATCCTTCAGCTGAATGGTCGGATGACCGAAAAAGAACTCATCGATGCCCTACGCACGCGCAATGGCAATCTAGAGATTGCTATCAGCCGCTACATCACGAAAGAAAATGAATTATAACTAGAAAGAGGCCAATCATGAAAACAGGCAAGAAAAAAATATTTCAGAAAATAAAACTAATGGTGCCTCTAGCGCTAATGAGTGTTACCTTGGGAGCTTGCAGCTTGACCAGCCAGTCCAGCACTCCTACGAGTGCTAGTACCACGACCACTCAAACGGCTACCAGTACGACAAAGACAGACACATCTAGCCATTTCACAGATCGTGATCAGGATGCTTCTTATGATGAGTCGACAGCGACCAAGATTAGCTTGAGCGGCTCTACAGCCAAGACAACTGGTGACGGAGCGAGCGTTTCTAGATCCACAGTGACCATTACGGCAGCCGGAACCTATGTCCTCTCTGGCAGCAGTGAAAATGTGCAGATTGTTGTCAAGGCTGGCGATCAAGACAAGGTTCAGATCGTCTTGGATGGCGTGACTATGACAGGGACGGATGCAGCGATTGTGGTAGAAAATGCGGATAGAACCTTCATTACCCTAGCTGAAGGCAGCAAGAATAGCATTTCTGACTCAGCCAATCACACCAATACTGACTACGATGCAGCTATTTACAGTAAGGACGACTTGACCTTCAACGGCTCAGGCAGTCTGACCATCGAAGGAAATTATGGTAACGCGGTCGAGTCTAATGATGACCTACGTATCACAGGCGGAACTTATACGATCAAGGGCTATAAGAATGGCTTATCAGCCAATGATGCCATCAACATCAAGGAAGCCAGTCTGGATATTACCGCGACGGAAGATGCGATCCACGCAGATAATGACGAGGACACTTCGCTCGGAAATCTCTATATTCAGTCCGGTACCATTACGATTAGTGTCGGTGATGATGGTCTTCATGCCAGCAATGCAGCAGTGATTGATGGTGGAACGATCACAGTTTCCAAGAGTGTCGAGGCTCTAGAGGGAACAAATGTCACGATTAATGGCGGTACACTTGATCTTTATGCGACGGATGATGGGATCAATGCAGCTAGTACAGCGACTGGGGCTGAAATTTTCATCAAGATTACTGGTGGTGATATCAAGGTTGAAGTCGGCCAAGGCGACACAGATGCTCTTGATTCCAATGGCGATATCATCATGACAGGAGGAAACCTAGCTATCACATCCACGGTATCTGCCTTTGACTTTGATGGCAAGGCTACCTATACGGGCGGGACTATCACGGTTAATGGGCAAACCCGAACCGAAATCACATCCGATGGTCCTGGTGGTGGCGGTGCCCCAGACGGCCAAGGTGGCGGTCCCGGTCCCGGTGGACATTAAGCCCAATCATGAAAGTTTAATTGAATAGAACCAAAAAGAAATCTCCCTCATTCCAGCTGGAACGAGGGATTCTTGTTTATTCATCAATTCTGATGGCCATCTTTTCCGTATCAACCGTCATCTGAGCACCGATGGTAATGGTAAAGAGTGGCTGAGTATGGGCAAAGTCCAAGTCATAGAGGACAGGGATAGTCTTTAAAATCGGATGCTTGTCTAAGATATAAAGGAGTAGCTCTTCTGTCATCTGACATTCTTTTGGAAAGCGACCGATGAGGAGGGCCTGCGGGTTAGGATAGGCCTGAAGGAGGGCAGCTAGATTGCGGTCAAACTCCACATAGTCATCTTCCTCTGCCTCTTCAACAAAAAGGACATAGTTTTCGTCTGTCGGGGCATAGGGGGTACCGCGTAGGAGTGAGAAGGTGGAAAGATTGCCGCCGATAGCAGTGGCTTGGGCTTTTCCATGGTTGTAGACTTTCCACTCTGTCTCATGGAAGGTCAGTGGCGCATCGGGCAGGTACCAGGCGTTGTTGCCCCATTTTTCACTAGGAGTCAATTCATAAGAAGTCTGGCTGACGGCCTTGAGCCAGCTCTCAGTCTGGTAGTCCTGCAGGGCATCCATCTTAAAGCTGGAGTAGGATGGTCCCATGTAGGTTTTCATGCCAGTCTTACTATAAATTGCGCTGAGCAAGGCTGTTGTGTCCGAGTAGCCGCAGAAAATCTTAGGATTTCTAGCAATCAATTCAAAGTCCAGATAGGGCAGGAGCTCATTGCAGTTGAAACCGCCGATGGTGGCCAGGATGGCATCAACGGAGTCATCTGCAAAGGCGGCATGGATGTCTGCCACCCGGCTTTCGATGGAGGCAGAGTCTAACATATCATTTTCCAGATAATGCTCCGAAAAAGACACGGTAAATCCTAGCTTTTCCAAGCGCTCCTTGGCGACTAGATTGGCCTCAAAGCCACCGATGCGTTCGATTGACGACGAGGGGCTGACGACCCGAATGTGCATGCCAGGTGTGAGTTTTTTCATAGGAACCTCCTTGTGATAAATTTTATAGAGTATCATAACATAAAGGCTATAGGAAGTAAAGGTGGGGTTAGAGAATTTTTAGCAGGTCCGATAAGGAATTTACAGTAAAATCAGGTTCTTCTGATGGTGATTGGATTGGACTATATGCACTAAATCCTTGTTTTATCCAAATAGTTTTCATGCCCAATGCCTTAGCTGGCGCAATATCATTATCAAGTCTGTCACCAATCATAGTAGCAGATGAAGCAGAGCATGAAGCTTGTTGAAGGGCTAGTTGAAAAATTTTAGAACTAGGTTTAGAAAATCCACAATCAGCTGATGAGATAATCAGGTCAATCCATTGTCTGATACCAAAGTTTTCTAACCGCTTTTCTAAGTTAGGTAGCTGATTAGCAATAACACCTATTTTATAGCGATTATGCAAAGTTTCTAAAACTATTTTTGCATCTGGATAAAGTATTTCTAGCTCAGATTTCCACTTTGGTCGTTCTAAACTATACTCTTGTAGCGCTATTAAATCCCCCTTTAGCCCCTCTTGAAATAAGACTAGCATTCTTTGATAAAATGTATCATAAGTGATATTTGTTTCTGCGATTGCTTGTTCAATCCTATCCTGATAAGCTTTCTCTTCATTGATTAAAGTAGAACCAATATCAAAAAATAGCCATTTATAGTTTGTCATTCGAAACACCTCTTTATCTTATTTTACCATTTGGACCATAAAAAACGGAACCAATCAGGCTCCGCTCTATTTTTAATGATTAATCTCAATGCTGCCGGTGCTGGTGCGGGCTGTCAGCTTGGCTTGGGCCTGTTCATTGGTGTGGATGACTCGATCGCCTATGAAGTCCTCTTGGTCGTGGCTCGTCTGCATGTCCTTGGGCACTTCAATGTCACCTATATCTGTATGCAGGTCTAGTGAGATGGCTTTGTAGGTCTCTTCGGTGAGATGGAGATCGATGGAGCCATTGCCACTGGACATGTTGATATTGCCCTTGAGGGTTAGTTTATCACTAGTGATACTCCCGTTGGCGAGACTGATTTGAGTATCGGTCAGGTTGGTTTGGACTAGCTCGATGCTGCCATTAGCACTTTCAATGCTGCCGGTCTGAATCTGGCTGTGACTGAGTTCAATAGAGCCATTGCTGAGATCGGCTTTTAATTTTTTGATTGTCAGGTCATTGATTGATAGGCTGCCATTAGCTAAACTGGCCTTGACCTGCTCCAAGTTCCTTCTCTTAGGCAGGGATAGGATAACTTGTTGAGTCCTTTCCAAATCTCCATTTATCAAGCCCAGTAAAGAGCGCAGACTGCTGCTAATGTTGATAAAAAAGCTGGATTCCTTAATGTATAAACTACCGTTTTCGGCCTTGGTACTGATTTTTTCAGATGTCTTGCCATCTCCTTGATAATAGGTCAAATGAACCTTATCATCGGGCGATTCTTCGATAATAACCGAGCGGTTGCTCAACTCTAGATTTAAGGAATGGATATTGTCATAGGTTTCTTCTTGCTTGGCCATCTTGGTGCTAGCGGCTGAGCTCTTCACCAGATCCTGTAGACCACCACTAGCTAGCCCTGCCAGTATGAGGCCTAGACCCAGCAGACAGGCAGCAATAGCAAAGCTGAATATGGTTTTTCTTACTTTAGACATGACGGCCTCCTTTCCGTGCCAAGGCTTGGGCGAGTTTGACAAAACTCAGTTTGATAAAGCGGAGGATAGGACCAATGCTGAGATAGAAGAGTCCAGCCAAGCCTAAGGCTAAGAGGCTCATTCCCAAACTGAGGGCAAAAGCAGGAATAGAAGTGCCCATGCCCAGAGTCAGGCTGTCCCAAATCAGACTAGCCCCCATGGCAAACATAGCAAAAGCAAAGGTGGCCATGACAAAAGCAAAGACACTGATGAGGAGGAAGAAAGTAAAGACCAAAGTCAAAGCCAAGATTAAGAGAGGAATTGCCAGCGGTGCTGCCAAGATGGACAGAATGGCAATCTGGACGATCTGCTTGCTGTTTTTGACAGAGCTAGCATCTTGGCTGTCTTCTTCTATTTTCTTGTCCAAAAGATTGATGATAATCTCGTGAGCTGCTTCCTTGGGACTGCCCAGCTCAGCCATAGCTGCTGCCTCGCCCTCTGGACCGACCTCGTCAAAATACTCAGTAAAGTAGTCCATGGCTTCTTGATAGTCTTTTGCTGGCAACTTTTTCAAATAGTGATCTAGTTGGGCTAGATATTCAGTTCTTGTCATGGCGAATGCTCCCTTCTATGATGCCCTTAATCGTGCTGGTATAAAGCTCCCATTCGTTTTTGAGGCTGACCAGTTGTTTCTGACCTGTTGGGGTCAGAGAGTAATATTTTCGTTTTCGACCTTGATATTCCTGAGAGTATGTCTCTAAATACTGACTCTTTTCCAATTTTTTCAGGATAGGATAAAGCGTGGACTCCTTGATATCTGCAATGAGTTTGATAGTTTGGCTAATCTCGTAGCCATAAGAATCCTCTTTATCTAAAATCGCTAAAATCAGAAATTCTATCAGGGTAGAAGATGTAGGGAAATACATGCACTACCTCCTATATATAAAAATATTATATATAAACTTTCTACATATAGGATAATGCCTTTCAAACCAAAAGTCAAGCAATATATATAAATTTCACATATATGTTTTGAAAAGGATTTCATCCATGAAAAATAAGGGAATCAGCTTTTCTCCTCTTTATTTCCTTACAAGAACTTTACACAATCCACAGCTTTTATATTGAAATCTTTCTCTATAACATGGTAAAATAATCTATGTCTATCTAAAAGAAGATAAGAGTGAATGAAATGACGAAATATAAGACGATTTATAAGTTTGTAGGGCAGACACTGCTATACTTTGTGATTTTTGTCGCCCTGCTTTATTTCTTTAGTTATCTTGGCCAAGGTCAGGGTGGCTTTATCTACAATGAATTTTAATATAAGAGAGTACTATAGATGTCGAACACAGCAATTACAGATATGATTGAAGCGATTGAGTACTTTGCTCAGACGCAGCCGGATTTTCCTGTTTACAATGTCCTTGGAGAAGTCTATACTTATGGAGACCTGAAGGCTGATTCAGATGCGCTAGCGGCGAAGATTGATAGCTTGGGGCTGGCTCCCAAGTCACCAGTTGTAGTCTACGGTGGTCAGGAGTATGAAATGCTGGCTACTTTTGTGGCTCTGACTAAGGCAGGTCATGCCTATATTCCTATTGATAGTCATTCAGCCTTGGAGCGCGTGACTGCTATTGTGGAAGTAGCTGAGCCAAGCTTGATTATTGCCATTGCGGATTTTCCGCTGACTGATACAGATGCAGCCATCCTCAGTCTGGATCAGGTTCGAGCAGCTTACGCAGAGAAGACTGCTTATGAGATTAGCCATCCAGTCAAGGGCGATGATAATTACTACATCATCTTTACTTCTGGTACGACTGGTAAACCTAAAGGTGTGCAAATCTCTCATGATAACCTGCTCAGCTTTACCAACTGGATGATTACAGACAAGGAATTTGCGACACCTAGCCGCCCGCAAATGCTGGCGCAACCGCCTTATTCTTTTGACTTGTCAGTTATGTATTGGGCACCGACTTTGGCGCTAGGAGGGACGCTCTATGCCTTGCCTTCTAGTCTGACTCAGGACTTCAAGCAGCTATTTGAAGCGATTCTCAGCCTGCCTGTAGCAATCTGGACCTCTACTCCATCCTTTGCGGATATGGCTATGCTTTCGGAAGATTTTAACAGCCAGAAGATGCCAGGCATTACGCATTTTTACTTTGATGGAGAGGAGCTGACGGTCAAGACAGCTCAGAAATTGCGGGAGCGTTTCCCTGAGGCTCATATTATCAATGCCTATGGTCCGACTGAGGCAACAGTGGCTCTGTCTGCAGTTGCCATCACAGATGAGATGCTAGCGATCCTCAAGAGTCTGCCAATCGGCTATACCAAGGCGGATTCACCAACCTTTGTCATCGATGAGAATGGGCAAAAATTACCGAATGGTCAGCAGGGGGAAATCATTGTCTGCGGACCAGCCGTATCCAAGGGCTACCTCAACAATCCTGAAAAGACAGCTGAAGCCTTCTTTGAATTTGAAGGGCTACCAGCCTATCATACAGGTGATGTGGGTACGATGACCGATGAAGGCCTGCTGCTCTACGGCGGCCGGATGGACTTCCAGATTAAGTTTAACGGTTATCGCATCGAGCTGGAGGACGTATCTCAAAACCTCAACAAATCCAAGTATATCGAGGCGGCAGTAGCAGTGCCACGCTACAATAAGGACCACAAGGTTCAAAACTTATTAGCCTACGTTATTTTGAAAGACGGTGTCGCAGAGCAATTTGACCGCGAAATCGATATTACCAAGGCTATCAAGGAGGACCTGCAGGATATCATGATGTCTTATATGATGCCGTCTAAGTTCCTCTATCGGGAATCTCTGCCCCTAACACCAAACGGTAAGATTGATATCAAGGGGCTGATTAGTGAGGTCAACAAGTCATGATGGATTTCTTGAAACAGCTTCCTCATCTGGAGCCTTACGGAGACCCACAGTATTTCCTTTATCTTATCTTGGCTGTTTTGCCAATCTTTATCGGACTTTTCTTTAAAAAACGCTTCCCAGTCTATGAAGCCTTGGTCAGCTTGGCCTTTATTGTCTTGATGCTGACGGGCCCTAGTCTGGCGCAGCTCTATGCCCTGCTCTTTTATGTCGTCTGGCAGACGGTCTGGGTTTATTCTTATAAATTCTACCGCAAAAAGCGGGACAGCAAGTGGATATTTTATTTGCACACAGCATTGGCGGTCCTGCCCCTATTCTGGGTCAAGGTCGAGCCAGCTATCAGTGGCCATCAATCACTCTTTGGCTTTCTGGGAATTTCCTACCTGACCTTCCGCTCAGTTGGTATGATCATTGAGCTGAGGGATGGCGTGCTGACT
This sequence comes from Streptococcus sp. STC1396, assembly GCF_058933875.1. Lineage (NCBI taxonomy): Bacteria > Bacillati > Bacillota > Bacilli > Lactobacillales > Streptococcaceae > Streptococcus > Streptococcus sp. STC1396. The sequence goes on from NZ_JBZYCU010000018.1 coordinate 31,474, forward strand.
GATTTCAGTCTCTGGGAATTTCTCCGCTTTATGCTCTTTATGCCCACTTTTTCTAGTGGCCCCATTGATCGTTTCAAGCGTTTCAATGAAAATTATCTCCAAATACCAGAGCGCGATGAGCTTTTGGATATGCTGGAGCAGTCGGTCAAATATATCATGCTGGGCTTTCTCTATAAGTTTGTCCTGGCTCATATCTTTGGCCACATGATTTTAGGGCATGTCAAGACCTATGCCCTCTATATCGGCGGTTTCTTCAATCTGGGAACGCTAGGCGTCATGTATGTCTTTGGTCTGGATCTCTTCTTTGACTTTGCCGGTTATTCGATGTTTGCGGTGGCCATTTCCAATCTCATGGGCATCAAGAGCCCTATCAACTTTGATAAGCCTTTTCTCTCTCGTGATTTGAAAGAATTCTGGAATCGCTGGCACATGAGCCTGTCCTTTTGGTTCCGGGACTTTGTCTTTATGCGGCTGGTCATGGTGCTGATGCGTAACAAGGTCTTTAAAAACCGCAACACGACCTCTAGTGTGGCCTATCTGATCAACATGCTGATTATGGGCTTCTGGCATGGTGTGACTTGGTACTATATCGCCTATGGTCTTTTCCACGGTCTGGGCTTGGTGGTCAATGATGCTTGGCTCCGTAAGAAAAAGACCATCAATAAAGAGCGCAAAAGCAAGGGGTTACCAACCCTGCCTGACAACAAGTGGACCCAAGCACTGGGGGTTGTTATCACCTTCCATGTTGTCATGTTCTCATTCTTGATCTTCTCAGGATTTTTGAATGACCTTTGGTTTAAAAAATAAAATGTAAAACGAGGAAACTATAATGGATGTAAAAGCAGAAGTAATTGAAATTATTGACGAATTATTTATGGAAGATGTGTCAGATATGATGGACGAAGATTTGTTTGATGCTGGCGTTTTGGACAGTATGGGAACGGTCGAGCTGATTGTTGAACTGGAAAACCGATTTGATATCCGCGTGCCAGTATCAGAGTTTGGCCGCGATGACTGGAACACAGCCAATAAAATCGTTGAAGGTGTAATGGAGCTTCGTAATGCTTAAACGACTCTGGCTGATTCTGGGGCCAGTCTTCTGCGCCTTGGTCATGGTCGCCCTGCTCTTTTTCTTCTATCCGCTTGAGAAAAAGCATGATGTGGAAACAGAGAAGCGTTCAGCTGTGACACTGACAGCAGAAACTTTCAAGAGCCGTAGCAAAAAAATGACGGCCCTGACAGATCAAGACACCCGCTTTGTTCCCTTCTTTGGCTCCAGCGAATGGCTGCGCTTTGACAGTATGCATCCAGCTGTTTTGGCTGAGAAGTATGACCGCAATTACCGACCTTATTTTCTGGGGCAGCGGGGGGCCGCTTCGCTCAATCAGTATTTTGGGATGCAGCAGATGGCTTCTGAGCTGGAGAATAAGACAGCGGTCTATGTCGTTTCACCCCAGTGGTTTACCAAGACAGGCTACGATGCTTCAGCCTTTCAGCAGTATTTCAACAGCGATCAGCTGACTGGTTTTCTCAGTCAGCAGGACGGCGGAGTAGGCTCTCAGTATGCAGCCCAACGGCTCCTGCAGCTCTATCCTAATATTGCCATGGGAGACATTGTTAAGAAAGTGTCGGATGGTAGTCAGCTGACTTCTTTTGAGCAACAGTATATCTATACTATGTGCCAGTTCTATCAGCGGGAGGATGCCCTTTTCAGTGCTCTTGCGGCTGGCAATAATGAGAACTATGAGACTAAAATTCTGCCTCAGCTTTCGCGCCTTCCGGACGAATTTTCCTATGAAGCCTTGGAGAAGGTTGCTACAGCGGACGCTATTAAACGAACTGGCAATAATGATTTGGGTATTGACAATAGTTTTTATAAGAAACGTTTGGCCAGCAAAATCAAGAAATTCAAAGGTTTCCAATCCAAGCAGTCTTATGAAAAATCTCCAGAGTACAATGATTTGCAGCTGGTTTTGGAACAGTTTGCCAAATCTCATACGAATGTTATCTTTGTTATCCCGCCGGTCAACGCCAAATGGATGGCCTACACTGGCCTGAGTGCAGACATGTATCAGCGGACAGTCGATAAGATTAAATTCCAGCTGGAAAGTCAGGGCTTTACGCATATTGCCGACTTTTCCAAAGATGGGGACAAGCCATATTTTATGCAGGATACGATCCACATGGGCTGGAATGGCTGGCTGGCCTTCGACAAGGCCGTAGATCCTTTTGTGTCTAATCCTCAACCGGCTCCAAACTATGAGATTAATGAAAAATTCTTCAGCAAGGAGTGGGCGAACTATACGGGTAACTACGAGGAATTTATCAAATAAGAAAAGCGTAGCTGGGAGGAGAAAACATGATTCGTTTGGCGGAAATGCAGGATGTCCCAGCAATTTTAGCAATTTTTGATCAGGCTAGAGATTTTATGCGGGCAAATGGGAATCCAACTCAGTGGCCAGCTTCCTATCCGAATCGTCAGCTGGTGGAGAGAGATATCCAGGCTGACAACTGCTATCTCTGCGAAGAAGCTGGACAAATTGTCGGGACCTTTGCCCTTATCATTGGACCAGATCCTACCTACCAGCAGATTGAAGGCGCTTGGCACTTCACAGAGCCTTATGGTACGATTCACCGTATCGCTTCAAATGGACAAGTCAAGGGTCTGGCTCATCAGTGTTTTGACTTTTGCTTGCAGCAGATTTCCTATCTCCGCATCGATACGCATGCGGATAACCATCCTATGCAGGCAGCCATTCGCCGCTACGGTTTTAGCCAGTGTGGTACGATTTATTTGCCAGATGGCAGCCCTCGGCTTGCCTATGATTATCATCAATGAAAAAATCTGCTCATTGGCAGATTTTTTCGTTAGATTAAAACATACTTTTCAATAGCTTTTGCGACACCGTGCTGGTTGTTGCTATAGGTCTCTGTCCGAGCGTCCTCTTTTACTTCCTGAGGGGCATTGCCCATGGCGACTCCCAGACCGGCCATTCGCAGCATCGGAAGATCGTTGAAGTTGTCCCCGATCGTCATGACCTGCTCCAGCGGAATCTGATAGTGGTTAGCCACTTCCAGAAGGGCGTGCTCTTTTGACACGTGTTTATGCGTGACTTCCAGATAATTGTCCTTGGACAGGTAGAAGGCTGTATTGGGGAAATCCAGCGTTTGCAAGTAAGCATGCAGTTGCTGGATAACAGCTGCTTCATCAATTAAAAGCAGTTTATGGGCTGGAATGAGAGCATCCAGAACGGGTAGCAGAACATTTTGAATAAGAGGTTGCTCACCTGTAATGTCGGCTTCGATCTGAACCCATTTGTCCAAACGTTCAGTAATCCAATCTTTACCAGAGTAGAGATTGATGGAAACACTAGGAAACTCGGCCTTGACAAGTTCCAGAAAAGTGTGGATTTCTTTTTTATCCAATGGATGCTCGATAATCGTTTCGTACTGATTTGAATCGCCTTTGATAATCAGGGCACCGTTGTAGCAGGCTAGAGGATTATCACCCAGTCCCAGCTCACGCGCAATTGGCTCCATTCCCAGAGGAGAGCGGGCAGAAGCTAGGACAAAGGGAATGTTTTCTTTTTTCAGCAAGGGAATCTGTTCCCTCAGTTGCGAATCTACTTGGTGCTGGTCATCAAGAATTGTGCCGTCAATGTCGCTGATAATCAAACGAATATGTTGCTTGGTCATGGTCGCTTCCTCCGTAAGCTATAAAATGAAATCTTGTAGAGCTAGTAAATGATGGTGACTTTCCCAGCCAGAAGAGCTTCTACCTCAGGGCTGGGTTTTTGATCCGTAATCCAGTAGTCAAAATCACTGATGTTTCCTAAAATATAGGTTGATTCCTTCTGAACTTTGGCCTGCTCGGCCAGCAGAATCTTTGTCTTGGCTTGCTTGAGGGCGAGCTTCTTCAGATAGGCATCTTCTTGGTCTTCAAAGCTGACTTGGCCATTTTTTAGCCCTGCAGCTCCGATGAAGGCCAGATCGAAAGAAATACTTCTGAGCAGCTCGGCTTCATTGAGGGCGTAGTAAAAGCGATTTCTCGGATAAAACTTCCCACCTAAAAGATGGAAATCAACCTGCTCCTGATCACTCAGCATGATGGCATTATCTAAAGAATGAGAAAAAATCGTCATTGGTTGCTGAACTTGCTGAGCCAGCTTAAGAACCACCGTTGACACATCAAAGAAATTGACCTGATTGGGTTTAAGAAAGTCCAGAGCCTTCTGAGCGATAGCCTTTTTTTCTTGGTTTAGTTGGCCGACGCGGTCGTTGAAAGAAGGGATTTGCCGACTATTTTCTAAAGGAATAATCCCGCCATGGGTGCGCTGAACCAGTTTTCGCTTGCTCAAAATCAAGAAATCGCGGCGAATGGTATCCTTGGAAACCTGAAAATAGTCCACCATGTCCTTGGCTGCCAGCTGTCCTTTGTCCTCCAGAAGTTCCAGCATTTTTGAAAGCCGCTGCTCCTGATACATCTTCTTTATCCTTTCTTCATATTTCTAAGATGATCATAACACATGTTTTAAGTTTTTAAAAGGTTTTTTAATGGTTTTTAAGTATTTTTGTCAAAAATAAGAAAAGTTCTTTTGAAATTATGTTATAATCAAATGAAAATCAAGCGGATAAGATGAGGAAAGATGATTTCAAGTGAATTTCGGAAATTAATGGAAGAAGACACGGTAGCAACTGCCAAGGCTCTTTTAGGTATGCAGTTAATTTTGGATGGCCAAGTTTTGGGACGAATTGTTGAAACGGAAGCTTATCTGGGACAGCAGGACAGTGCCTGTCATTCTGCTGGTGGGCGCCGCTCTCCTAAAAATGAATCCATGTATCTGACTGCCGGCCATTGGTATGTCTATCAGATTCACGGCCATCAGATGCTGAATCTGGTGACCAAGAGTGAAAATATCGCCGAGGCTGTTCTGATTCGGGCTTTGGAATTGCCAGATGGGCGTCTTTTGGCCAATGGTCCGGGGAAGCTGACTAGGTATGCAGGAATTGACAAGCGTTTTGACGGTCAGAGCTTAGGAGGAAGTTTGCAGCTAGACGAGGATTGTAAACCGGTTCAAATTGAAAGTCGGTCGCGGATTGGTGTCACCTGCACAGACGCATGGCGGCAAGAGCCTTTAGGTTTTTATGTTGCGGGCAATCGCCATGTTTCTAAAATTGCCAAGAAAAATCTAATAGCCGACCAAGAAACTTGGCAGCAAAAAACTCCTGATGGAGAATCAGAAGCTTTATAAAATCTTGTCAAATTTTTCTATGTAAAAGAGGCTCATGGTCATGATGACTGTCAGACCGAGGAGGATGAGGATGGCTGGTGTCCAAGACTGGAACAAATCAAAGCTGTAGCCAAAGAGGCTAGGTCCCAAAGAAGCTAAGATATAACCACCGGCTTGGGCCAGTCCGGATAGTTGGGCCGTTTGCGCAGGCGTAGAGGTCTTGAGGGAGAAGGTCACCATGAGATAGGGAAAGAGAGCACTGACAGACATGCCAATGAGGAGATTAAGAACCAACCAGTAAGCAAAGGAGTCTGTCCGAATCAAGAGCATGGCAATACCAATCAGGCCTGCTGCGGAAACCAGGCTAATCATGACCAGACGTTGACGAGCTTTCAAGCGGGCTGTCAAACTAGGAATTGTCATCGAAAAGGGCAGGCTAATTAGAGAAAAGACGGCTGCCAGTAAGCCTGTCGTATCAGTAGAAAGGCCGGCTTGTTGTCCTAAAGTCGGCAACCAAGTCATACTTGTATAAAAGAGTAGTGACTGTAAACCACCAAATAAAATCAAGGCCCAGACTCTTGGATTTTTCAGAAGAGCGCCTAGGTGTTGCTTTTTCTGATGTTTACTAGCCAAGTGATGGCTGTACTTGATATTGGGCAGCCAAACCAAGAGGATTATGAGGCAGATTAGGGTCGATACCCAGATGAGACCTTGCCAGGAACTCATTTGAACGATGGGAACAGCCAGAGCAGAAAGAATCGTAATCGACAGCCCCATAGATGTGATGTAAAGGGTTGTTAAAAATCCAATTCGATGTGGCTGATTGGCCTGAATCAAGCTCGGAAGAAGGACATTTAAGACAGCAATAGCCGCTCCTAAAATAATAGTTCCCGTATAGAGTAAGGGAAGATTAAACACGCGAATCAGCGAGCCTAGAGTTAGGACGACTAGCACAAGTGCAAACAGCTTTTCCAAGCTCATCTTTTGCGCCAAGCGCGGAGCAAAGACTGAGCAGAGGGCAAACATAATCAAAGGCAGACTAGTCAAGAGACCTAGGGAACTGACTGGAACCTGAAGTCCATCTGCAATGTCCGTCAAAACGACAGGCAAAACAGCAAAAGGTGCCCGCAAGGCAACTCCGATCATGATAATACCTGGAATTAAAAATGGTGAGTGTTCTTTTTTCATAAGTTATCAACCTCCTTTCGTGCGTCAAGGAACGATTATACCACATCTTCCCTGAAAATGATAGGTAAATTGCAGATTAGCTCATCAAGTCCAGAAAATAGTGGGAAATCGTGTCTTCGTCCACCTGCTTTCTTTGCTGTAGCCACCAGCTGACCGTATCCACAAAAGTTGACGTCACATAATTTTTTAGAAAATGCTCTGGCAGATGGCTCTTTTCCTGCAATAATTTCTGCTGAATCATGGGAAAGAGATAGTGTTCCAGCTCAATTTTCAGGCGGTTAATGAAATAAGTATTTTTAGCGAGGAGGAGGGTGGCTATCCGATCCTGATTTTTCCGAAAGTGATGGAAAATATGGGCTGTCGCTTCAAACAAATCCCGACCCTCCGAGCGCTCGATAAAGGTGTGCTGAAAGAGCTCTTGGCAGAGTTCCTCTAGCAGAGCTTCCTTGGTCTCGAAGTGACTATAGAAGGTAGAGCGCCCCACATCTGCCAGGTCAATGATTTCCTGAACGGTGATGCTTTCGTAGCTTTTCTGATTGAGCAGGCTGATAAAGGCTTGGTAAATGGCTGCGCGTGATTTTTTTACTCGTCTATCCATGGAAATTCCGTACAAAAAGAGCTTTTTGTCTGCTAACAGACAAAGGATATGAACTGCCTCTTGTTTCCTTCCTAATAATAGTAGATAATATAATTGAACAGAGTGTTCGGTATTGATTACATTATACCATAAGTATTATTCATTTGGGAAAATAAATAAGGAGGTTCACATGAAATCCAGTAGAAATATGACAATTGCCTTTCTGTTAAACTTTTCTTTTGCCATTATTGAATTTATCTTTGGCCTTCTCTTTAATTCCAGCGCTGTCTTAGCCGATGCGGTTCATGATACCGGAGATGCTCTAGCTATTGGCCTATCGACTCTTTTTGAAAAAATTTCCACAAAAAAAGAAGATCGAGAGTATACCTTGGGTTATAAGCGATACAGCCTGCTGGGAGCCATGTTGACCTCAGTGATTTTGCTGGTTGGTTCGACCCTGGTTATCGTGGAAAATATTCCTAAATTATTTGCTCCGGAGAAGGTGAATTATGATGGCATGTTAGTTTTGGGGATTGTCGCCATTGTCGTCAATACAGCAGCCAGCAGAGTTGTCAGCCATGGACACAGTCACAATGAATCCATTCTCAGTCTGCATTTCCTTGAGGATATTTTGGGCTGGATAGCAGTTATCGTAGTTTCCCTCATCTTGCGCTTCACCGACTGGTATTTCCTAGATCCTCTGCTTTCTCTCTTCATCGCAGGCTTTATTCTCAGTCAGGCCCTGCCAAAATTCTGGGAAAATATCCAGATTTTCCTAGACCATGTGCCTAACGATGTTGATCTCAGTCAGCTTTATCAGGAAATAGCAGCATTGGAAAATGTGCGAGCCATTACCCAGCTCAATGTTTGGACGACAGATGGTTTAGAAAAATTTGCCATGCTCCATATCTGTCTGGAAAATCCAAATTTGCTGGCTGAGACACAGGATACCCTGCGCCAGAAGCTACACACTTACGGCATTGCTAAAGTGACTATTCAGACCGATGAAAGCTTGCAGGAACACCAAGAATATTGTATTGGTAAAGAATAAGCCAGCTCCCCAGAGAAATTCTGGGGTTTTTGTTTGCGGAAATTAAAAAAATTTTCCAAAATAGCACATAAATTCTTGCCTTTTGTTATCAAATGTGATATATTTATAACATAAAGGATGTGAGATATTTCTAACACTCAAATAGTGAAATGACTAAAAAAGGATGTCAGAAGATAAATCATCTCTCAAAAAATTTATTACTTTTCTATTTTTTACAGCTTTCTAGCTGATGAAAGGAGTTTGTCATGAAAAAAAGTCAAAAAACCGGTGGCCTCATTGCGATGATTGCTACGGCTCTATTTATTGATTTCAATGTTTTCTTTGGTTCCAATCTTAATTGGGGGCCTAAGTTGATTATTCTCGGTATTTCAGTTTCAGCTCAGATTGTAGCCATTTGGGGTTGGCTGCACATGAAACCATGGCAGAAGAAAGATAAAGAGAAGAGAAATTTTGACTTATCTGCAAAACTGTATTCGCTGCTTGTGTTAGCAGCAAGCATTTTTTATACAGTAGGGATTTGGGTTTCGACTCCAAGCGAAGGATCCGGCATTAAAGAATGGATTTTAGGAATCGGCTTAGCTATTGAAGCGATTGTATTTGGTTTTTTCTCTTTGAAAAATATCAAGGAAACTCCAGACGAACGCTTCTATGCTAATCTAGCCAAGGCAGCAAGCTTGATGTTTGTCTTGATTCTCGTTGCACTGATGATGCTGGCAGTTATCAGTGGCTACATAGGTTCTCTCACTCTTTCCATGGGCCCAGTATTTATTGCTATAGCAGCCTTGATTTGCATCTTTGCAGTTGTCTATTTTATCTTTGAAAGGAGAGGATAGACATGGCCAAAGAGAGTAAGATTATCACCAATCTCAAATCTGTCCGCGAATCCATTGGTATGACCCAGCAGGAGTTGGCTGATCGCATTGGCATACGACGTGAGACGATTCTGCATCTGGAAAATAACCGTTACAATCCCTCGTTGGAGATGGCCCTCAAAATTGCTCAGGTTTTTAATTTGCAGGTGGAAGAACTTTTCCAACTAAAAGAAAAAGGAGAAAGATCATGAAACAACTTATTTGTCCTCACTGTGGTTCAGAGGAATTTATCACTTGCCAACAGCCTAAAGGTTATGCTGGTATCACTTCTGTAGATAAAAAGATTACTTTTAATGGACAAACCCTTTATCACGACATTTGCAAACACTGCGGTACTGTAGTGCGAAGCTATGTGAAAGATGTAGAGAAATTGTCTTAAAGAGAAATCAGGCACTTGAAATAAATGAACATTGAATATAAATGAAGTGCTAGAAATTTGGTTACTCCTGTGCAAGGTGAAATAACCTTGCACCGAAACCAGACTCATTTTAATCAGTTAACATTCAGTTTATTTCATCGAAAACAAAAAAGCCTTTGAAACGTTGATTTCAAGGGCTTTCTTGATGTCAATGATTTCACTTTTTCCTATCTATTTCTATGAGAGACTTGAAGTAAGTAGAAAAATATCTTAAAAATGGTATAATATGAGCGACTATTTACGGAGAATAAAATTTATAGAGGTGTTCCATTGGAAAATTGTGTTTATATTGTTTCTGGACCTCCAGGTGTTGGAAAAAGCACGGTCAGTAAAGAATTAGCTTACTCTTTTGACAAAAGTGCGGTAATAGAAGGTGATATGATTTATTTGATGATTAAAGGCGGATTAGTAGCACCCTGGGAAGATGATGGCTATTATATGGATTTATTCTGGGATAATATCATCAGTCTGACTAATAATTTCATCGACAGAGACATCACAGTCGTTATAGAATATGTCATCTTTGAGGAACAACTGAAGAAAATCGCGGAGTTCTTAAAGGCAAGACAGATAAACTTAAAATACTGCGTCTTGTTAGCAGAAGAAGAAACACTTAGAGACCGAGATTCTTCTAGAGAAGAAATTGAAAGAACAGGCGATTTATCTATCCAGTCAAGAAATGAGTTCTTAGCTAAAAATATTGAGGAAAATCATTTGCTGTATACAGATGATTTGGACATCAAAGAAACAGCACATATCATAAAAACTTCGGACAGATTTTTAGTTGATTAAAATTGAGCTTGATAGCTGGGAATTAGAAAGTAAAGAGATAAGACGGGTTTACAAGCTGGCAAGTAGATTGATTGTATGACAAATTTGAATTTATTAAGGTGTGCATATGAAAGAAAAAAGACCTGATTTTGGAGATATAAAATCATTTGAAGAATTTAATAGATACTATTGGTATCGAGAAGAACTTTCACAAATTTGTAAGTCCCTTGGATTAGAGTATAGATGTACGAAGCAAGAATTGAATTATATTATCGAACAATATTTTAGGGGAAATAAAGTAGAAAAATTTTTGAGTAAAGGAAACAAAAGTCAAGTCGAAGTGATAACCTTGGAGACTCCGTTACTTAACTGTGGTTTTTCTTTTAACCAAAAATTTCGAGATTATTTTTCAGCTGTAACAGGCATTAGTTCGTTTAAATTTAGTGCTGATATGGCAACGGCTTGGCGAAAAGTAAAAAGGGATAAAGATATAAAATTCACTATTCAAGATATGATTAAAATATATTATGGCGAGTCAGATTATGCCAAGTATGATAGTTCGGCTTGCCAATGGAATCAGTTTCTAAAAGACTTTTGTTTAGATGAATTGAGCGATTGTTATTCTAATAAGTTAAAAGTTGCAGCTATTCTCTGGAAAGAAGTTAGAAACTCGATACATGAAAAAGTTTACTCACAGGAACTTTTAAAAAAGTATGCATCTAAAGTAGAGGAATACCGTAAGTAAACAGATTCCAGCTTGTCGAGCTGAATAAAGCTGAGTCCATTAATTTATATACTATTTTATTATAGCGTAATAATAAAATAGATGTTGGAGCAAGCATAGAAAAAAGAGGAGCCTCGTAATGATGCTCCTCTAACTTTTTATTGTCCGAATCCATATTCTTATTTCAAAAAAAGGTAGTGATTCGGTTGATTTATATTGCGATGTACTGAATTCAAGAAAAATAAAAAACGCTTGAAATGAACTGAACCCCAAAAGTTGGACAGAAAAAATCTAACATTGGGGTGTTTTATAATGAAATTGCGTTATAAAGCTAAAGTTCAAATCTATGAACTAAGGAAACAAGGGATCAGCTTAAAGCGTCTTTCAGAAAAAATATGGAATTAATCTTTCAAATCTTTTGTATTTCAAAAATTTATTGGAACTTTTCTCTTTATGCGTTTGTCGTGTCATCATAAATTATTTTTTAAACGCTTCGTATAGTTTTTTATAGAACTCTTTCTTTTCTTTTTTCTGATCATTAAACTCTTTTTTGCCGTAATCAAAATTCGCTACTGAAAATCCCTTACCATCATCAGAAAAAGTGAAGAATTCTATACCAATCAATTTATTATTTTTAGCATCTTCTACAGTAGTTCCTAAATTATTGTTAAATTGTTTAACTTCTTCTTCACTAACTCCAAATCCCATAGCAGTGCCATCTGCAATAATATTTGAAAATACTTCTTCTGAAGATGCTACTTCTTTGACAGATATTAGATAGACAGCATCTCCTGTTTCTACTTGCCTTACCTTATCCCATCTTTCGGTATCATTCGAAGAGATTGTATAGACTGTTAAATCCACCGAAGGTTGTACTGACCCCAAAAAGTTGGACAAAAAATATTAGTGAAAGGATTTGGTTCTGTACTGAACAGGGCTGAGTCCTTTTAGCTTTGCTTTAATACGCTTGTTGTTGTAGTAAAAAATATAATCCGTGA